>CAZXVG010000123.1:0-4248 GCA_964644205.1 uncultured Dehalococcoidales bacterium
GGGTCTGAAAGAAGCGGGCGCCGGCTTTAATCTTCTGCTCCATCTTGATAAGCTGTAATTCGAAGGCGGCCTCGGTGTCCGCCCCCGGATTTACCACCGCCCCAGGGAAGAAGTCAGGGCTACCCCGAAGCTCGTTACCCACCATGTCATGGCCTTCGTTTAAGCCCGTTATCACCTGAAGCAGCTGCACCGAGTCCAGGTCATAGACCGGCTTCGCCTGAGGGTGGTCACCCAGCGCCGGCAGGTCGCCGGTGATGGCCAGGACGTTCTCTACCCCCAGCACCCAGGCGCTCAGCAGGTCGGACTCCAGGGCGATGCGGTTTCTGTCACGGCAGGTAATCTGGAACACCGGCTCCAGGCCGGCCTGCTGCAAGAGGTGGCAGGTGGCCAGCGACCCCAGCCTCATCACCGAACTCTGCTGGTCGGTGACGTTGGCGGCATCCACCCGGCCGCGCAGGAGCTGGGCTACCTCCATAATCTCGGTGGTGTCGGTGCCCTTCAGGGGGCCGACCTCAGCCGTGACCACGAACCGGCCCGCTTCCAGTTGAGACCTAAATCTCACGCTAGCTACCCTCCTTCTCCGCGACAGGGCGGGTATCAAATCTCAAGCCAGGAATGGGAATAGAGGGAATCACCGTTAAGCACCCTTACCGTCTTAAGGTACTTTAGCTCTTCCTCACTCAGCGAGACGGGGTCGGGCATGTCGCCGTCCATCACCCGATGCACCAGGCTGGTAATACGGGGCATCTCGCCCCGGGCCATCTTGATAAGGTCGCTATCAAAGGCGTCGACTATGGCCGAATGGAGCCCGTAGCGCATGAGCATGATGAGGTAGGTGCGGTTGAGATAGGGTCTCAGGGCAGCCGGCGTGCCGTTGGAGATATTGGACAGCCCCACCGTGGACTTACAGCCCGGGGCTATCTCCTCAAGCATACCCATAAACTCAAGACAGGCCTTTACCTGGTTTATCTCCACCGACACCGGGCTGGCGATGGGGTCAATCCAGATATCCTCGTTGGGGATGCCGGCCTCGTTGGCCTTATAGATGAGGTCAACGGCGATAAGCGCCCGCTCGTTAGCATCCCGGGGCATACCATCCAGTCCCCAGAGAAGCCCGATCATGGCGGCGCCGTATTTCTGAACCATGGGCAGCTCTTCATCCACCCGCGCCGGGGCAATGGAATTAATCAGCGCCTTGGTCTTGGACGCCCTGAGTCCGGCTTCCATAGCTACCGGATTGGTGGTATCCAGCGAGAGCGGCTTATCGGTTACCGCCTGCACGGTATCGACCACCCAATCCATGAGCTCGTCACCCGCCTTGCGGGCGGGGCCGATGTTGAGGTCAAGGTAGTCCACCCCGGCCTCAGCCTCGTCCCGGGCCAGCTCCTGGATGGGGGCGGGGTCTCTCCCCTTCATGGCCGGGCCAATCGTCTTGGACATAATGTTGATGTTCTCGCCGATAAGGATCATTGCTTACCTCCTTATGGTTGCCACGTCTTGAGATAGGCCGGGATGTGAGCCCCCTCCCGGGGCCCGACCAGGACCTCCCAACCAGCCAGCTCCTCCTCCAGGCCGCCGCTCTCCGGGGCCAGATACCCCGGAATCACCAGCTTCTGGTGCTTAACCTTATCGGCAATGCCGCACTTCTTGACGAAGGGGGCAATGGTATCGGCGACGAACTTACCAGCCGCCCAGGCCGTCATCACGGAAAGCCCCTCGGTATCCTTAACCAGCAGCCAGCTGGGCACCTTGCTGTTCTCAATCTCACCGGAGACGATGAAGTAGGTAAGGGAAAAGTTGGAGGTAAGCAGCACCGGCGAGCCTTCACCGGGGCCGCCAATCTCGTAGATACCCTCGGTGGTGGCCAGGGGGCGCTGCGGGTCGGTATAGATGTTCATTCTGGCTACCAGGAGCGGGAACAGGCTCTCCCCCTGGAAATCGGAGAGGACGATAATACCGCCGTATTTAGCCACAAACATGGCGGCGATAACCGCCTCCTTCATGGGGTCAGCCGCTATCTCCCCGGGGAAGCAGATGGTGGGGTAGCCCAGGGGGCGGAACTTGCTGTTCAGAGCGACGCTCCTGATTACTATCTGGTCCTGAAACGCCTGGCGCAGGCTTCTCGACCCGGAATCAATGACCATGTCCTTGACGCCGGCCTGGGACAGCTTTTCCGTTAGCTCAGCGACCTCATTCAGGTCAGCCCCCTTTACCGCCACCGGGCACGAGCCGGACTTGGCCAGCTCGGCCACGGCCTCCAGGTTCTCTTTAGTAGCCGCATAGAGTAGCGGCTTCCGGTCGCTACAGGCAGCCAGGCCCGCCTTCAGGATGTCGGGGTTATCGCTCATCAGGATAAGCCCCAACTGGCTAGCCTGCTTAACCTTAGTAACCAGGGCCTCAAAGCGGGCCGCGTCGCCGGAATCAGCCTTGAGGGCAATCAGGTCGGGACGAAGCGTCAGGCCCACCCTCTCGTACTGGAGCTTAGCCCGCTCCAGCCGGGCGTTAACCTCGGCCTCGTCCATGGTGTCGCTGATGATAATAGCCAGGCCCGGTTGGTTCTCGAACCGCTTCTCGTGACGAAAGAGGACGGTCTCCCCACCCACCTTCAGGGCCCGGTCGCCAGCGCCGATGGTCACCGTCCTGATGGGCGGCGCCGAGGCCTCGGTCAGCTGAGCCTTCGCCTCCTCGGAGACATAAGGACAGGCGGATAGCTCCGCCTTCCCCGCCGCCAGACTCATGGCAAAGGCAAGACAGGTGGGCACCCCGCACTCGCCGCAGTTCGTCTTGGGCAAAAGTTTAAATATCTGTATTCCGGTAAGCGCCATGTCTCATCTCCTTTGCTATTCCAGTATCGACTCCATGGCTAGCGCCGGGTGTTCCTTCTCCTGGAGGAAGGCGATAATCTCCTCCTCTGTGGTACCCACCGTCTCGTCAGCCACCCTGTCGAGCAGGTCGGGAACACCCATTTCCGCAGCCCTGGCCTTAAACCGTTCGCTAATCTCCTCCTTGAGCGCCTTAGGCATCCAGGCCATCCTCAGCAGGCCGCCGTCACCGATAAGGAACTTCCGCTGGCAGATATTGTACTTGCCGTGACCCACAAAGCCGGGGGTGCTCAGGCCACCGCCCACGGTACCGGCCAGGGTGGTGAACTTCATGCCGCAGGGGGTGTCTCCGGTGTACTCACGGTGAACGGTCATAATCCCGTTACACAGGGGCAGCACCGCGGCCACACACTCGCAGCAGCCGCAGGTGGTCATCGGGTCGTGCATGATGCTGTAGAAATTGTAGTGGTCTATCTTGCCCCGCGACGCCTTGAAGATGAACTCGTTTACCCCCTTGAACTGACCCAGCTTGGGGTCAATAATATCTCCCTTGGGCACCGGCTGGTTGGTGCCGGTGGGGTTAATCTCATAGGCAGCCTTGCAGTCCATCCAGTTGTAGGAGCCGCAGAGGCCGGTCCTCTCCGGGCTAATCACGCAGACGTGGCTGGGGGCGAAGGACTGGCACAGGGTGCAGGAGTAGAAGATATCGGTCTCCTCATCGGTCATGCCCTCGATGCGGGCGTCCCGATGGGCATATACCTCCCTGGCCTTGGCAATCATCTCCTTTACCTTGTCCTCCTCGGTATAGAGCCTCACCTGGAGCTTATCGAATATCCGGCCGAAGTCCTTATGCAGGGCGGCGTGGAGGAGAACCCCGATGTGGTGCAGCCGGAAGCCCTTCTCGTAGACCTCCTTGGAGACTCTGAGCCAGCCGATATCCCGCTGCCCGTTGTGGAAGCAGCCCTGGGTATAGTTTATCAGGTGGTGAATCTGACGCTCCAAGATGGGCTCGTAGTCATCCTGCATCTCCCGCCCGGCGACCTGAACGGTTATCGCCAGCGGCAAGTGGGACTCGGGGGGCAAATCGCTTATCTCGGGGCCGATTACCTCGACCTTACCGTCCTCCACCTCCTCCATCCGCTTGGAGGAAACCCACTCCACCATCGGGGTATAGCCGCCGCCGCACTCCAGATACCACATGCCCTTGCGAATCCGCTCTCCCTCGAAGGCAGCCCCGAAGCCGGTGGGAATCGGTATCTCGGACACGGTGGTCTTGAGCCCCCTCACCTCCACCGCCTTGGCCACAATCTCGTCGTGGGGGATGTTGGAGACGACGTGCTCGTAGGTACAGATGCCGGTGGGCAGAATCTGGGGTATCGGGGTATCGGCGATAACCGGGAAGCCGTAGTTGATGGCCCCGGCGGCA
>CAZXVG010000124.1:0-4240 GCA_964644205.1 uncultured Dehalococcoidales bacterium
TATGGTGGGCAGCTTGGCGTTATAGCGGTAGTTCATGACCTGATAGAGCTTTTCCTGCGCCCAGGGGGTGGTGGTCTGCTCCCCGAAATCATCCAGAACGAGCAGCGGGGCGGTCTTTACCATCTCGAAGAGCTGGTCATAGGATACCTTGCTCTCCGGGTTGAAGGCGGAGCGCAGGTGGTCGAGAAAGTCGGGCACCACCACGAAAAGGGCTGGCTCTCCGGCCTGGTAGCGGTAGTTAACGATGGCCGCCGCCAGGTGAGTCTTACCGCAGCCGTTCTCGCCCTGGAATACCAGCCAGCCTTCCGGGGACTTGGCAAAGCTCATGGCCAGGTTAAAGGCGTTCTCCAGGTTCTGGCGCTGCTCGGGTAAAAGGTTAGCCCGTTTCCAGTCAAACCGGTCGAAGGTCATCTCCTTCTGCAGTTCAAACTCGGCTTCCCAGCTGTGTCCCGTCGGGTCCTGTCTCGCTTCAACCGCGTATATCCGGGCCAGGTCGGGGTTGCTCAACCGGCTGCGCACCCGCTCTTCCAGGTCGTCTATCGGGGTGATGGTGACAATCACGGTGGCTAGCTTACTGTTAAAGCGGTGGTTAAGTAGCTGGTCCAGCTTTTCCTTCGCCCAGGGGGTAGCGGACTGAACCCCCAGGTCGTCCAGCACCAGAAGGGGGGCGCTACGTACCTGGTCGAAGAACTCGTCGTAGGGGACCTCGCTAGAGGGGCTGAAGCTAGCGCGCAGCCGGTCTAAGAGGTCAGGGGTGGAGATAAAGAAGGCCGGTCGGCCCTGGCTGATACACTCGTTAGCGATGGCCGCCGCTAGATGAGTCTTCCCGCAGTTACTGGGGCCGGTTAGTACCAGCCACCCTGCGGGCTCGCGGGCGAAGGCCCTGGCGGCTTCGAAGGCGCGCCCGAAGAGCTCCTGGTTTACCGGGCTGCCGCTTCTTCCCTGCGGGACGAGGGTCTCGAAGGTAAAACGGGTCAGCGAGCCCAGGTTGCTGTAGCGTAAGAGGTGGGTCTGCTGCTCCCTGTCCAGGGTATCCTTAGCGCAGCGGCAGGGGATAACCCGGCTGAAGTCGGGCTTCCCCGAAGGGAGACGGGGGTGCACGAAACCCGCCCCGTGGCACACCGGGCAGTCGTTACCCGCTGATTCTGCCTCGGGGTCGCTAGCGCCAGACCATGTGTCCATATTTGCCCTTGACGTATTTGTCGGGGTCTTGTTTTTTAGAATCTCGCCGATAGGTTCCACTTTCTCTGCCCTCTTGCGACCAGCGTTCCAGAATGGCCGAGATATAGCTCCACTTGCGCTTGTTCTGACTCACCGCCTCCTTAAGCGCATCCTTAATCCAGGCTGCCGGATAGAGCCTCTCCGCCTCTTTAAGCTCCTCGGCAATCATGGGGGTGAGCATACCGATGTTCTCCTCGTAGAGGGTGAAGATGTCGGGCGGCTCCTCGGCCTCCGCAGGACCCGGCTCCTCGGCCTTCAGTCCGGGGAGGCTGAGCTCGCCGCTCTGAATCCGGGCCACGGCCTCCCGGTCCGCCTCGGTGTTGAGGAAGTAGACGTCCTCTTTAGCGCCGTCCCTGTCCAGGGTCGTGCGGAGGAAGGCCCCCCGTCCCGCGGCCATCTCCAGGGCCCTATCGAGCACTTCGACCGGCGGCTCGGCGGCCTGTTTCAGGCTGCGCATCAGGCTGGTGTTACCCAGTAGCTCCCCGCGGCTTACGAAACGGGGGTGGCCCCGCTTGCGGTAGAGGGCCGCCAGGAGATACAGGGTTACCTTGAGCTCGGTTATATCGCTGATCTGCGGCAGGATGGCGTTGAAGAAGGGGTTGGGTAGCGGCGTAAACTGCATTTTGGCCGGGAAACCCTTAAACTTATCCATGTGATACGTCCTTAATAATAACCCGTCCCAACTAGCGGCTGGGGTCTTAATACTTCACAACAGGCTCGGCTCGGCATTAGCAATATTCTCGAACTTGGCCAGTTTGGGGATGAAGCGCAGATTTACCTGCCCGGTAGGCCCGTTACGGTGCTTGGCGATGATAATCTCCGCCATGCCTTCGGGGTATTCCTTGTCCGGGTGTTGGTCGCTCCATTCTTCTCTCGAGTAGTAGTAGTCGTCGCGGTAGATAAACATAACCACGTCGGCGTCCTGCTCGATACTGCCGCTGTCACGCAGGTCGGAGAGCTGAGGGCGGTGCGAGGCCCGCCACTCCGAGGCCCGGCTGAGCTGGGAAACGGCTATCAGCGGTACTTCAAGCTCGCGGGCGATGGCCTTGAGGGAGCGGGAGATGTAGCTTATCTCCTGAACCCTGTTTTCCACCCTGCTGTCCGCGTGCATCAGCCCCAGGTGGTCGACGATGATGAGGTTTACCCCCCGCTCGTAGTGGAGCCGGCGCGCTTTACTCCGTAGCTCCACCACCCTTAGCTGGGGCGAATCATCAACGTAGATGGGGGCCTCGCCGAGGACCCCGGTCGCCTCCATAATCCGCCTCTCCTCCGCCTCCGTGTGCAGCCCGAGACGAACCTGTTTCAGGTTGACCCCGGACTCGCTGGAGAGCAGGCGCAGCACCAGCGATTCCCGGGACATCTCCAGACTGAACAGGGCCACGCAGGCCCCGTGGCCAACGGCGGCATTCCGGGCGATGTTAAGGGCCAGGCTGGTCTTACCCATGCTCGGCCGGCCGGCGACAATAACCAGGTCGGAGCGCTGAAAGCCGCCCAGGAATTCGTCCAGGCCGGTAAAGCTGGACAGGACGTGGGGGAATGCCTCGGCGGCCCCTTCTTCTGTCGGCGCGGGGGCCGTCTCTTCGAAGTATCTGTCCAGCACCTGACGGATGGGCATCAGGTCCTGGCTGAACTGTCCCTGTCTCAGTCGAAAGAGGACGTCCTCCGCCCGGCTGAGGCTGGTATCGACGCTCGGGTCGGCGGCGTAGCCGATGTCCGTAATCTGCTTACCGGCGCTGATGAGGTGGCGCATTATGGACAGGCGGTAGACAATCTGGGCGTAGTGCTCGATGTCCAGCGAGGTCGGCACTATGGATATCAGGTGACTCAGGTAGGCGGCGCCGCCGCACGCCTCCAGCTTACCCTGCCGGTCGAGCTCCTGGGCCAGGGTAATCTGGTTTATGGCTTCGTTGCGCTGGTAGAGCTGCCGGCAGGCGCTATAGAGCTGGGCGATGCGCTCGCTGTAGAAGCTGGACGGCTGAAGCAGGGTGGCAATCTGGTAGATGGCGCTGCCGTCTATCAATAGCGAGCCAATCACGGCTTCTTCGGCGTCAATATCATGCGGCGGTAGCTTTTCGTCGTTCACCTAGCCGGACTCCTCGTCTCCCTTTTCTTTCTTTGCTTCCTTTTCCGCCTTTTCCGTATCTTCAACTACCGTAATCTTTATCTGGGGTACCAGGTCCTTGGCTAGTTTAACCGGCACCTCGTAGCTACCGAGCTGGCGAATGGGCTCGGCGAGTTCTATCTTTCTCTTATCGACCACCAGCCCGGCGCTGTTCTTCAGCTCGTCCGCGATGTCGGCGTTGGTAATCGAGCCGTAGAGGTGGTCCTTGGCGCCCACCCGAGCCTTAAGGGTGACCTCTTTCCCGTCCAGCTCTCCGGCCAGCTCCCGTAGCTCGGCCTCGCTTTCCGCCTGCTGCCGTGCCTTCAGGCGCTTCCGTGCCTCCACCTGGCTGATAGCCTGGGCGTCGGCCAGCAGGGCCAGCTTTCGGGGGATGAGATAGTTCCGTCCGTAGCCGCTGGCTACCTCTTTTATCTCGCCGGCCTGGGCTACGTTGGGCACATCCTCTAGAAATACAACCTTCATCGGGTTCCACCTTTCTAACTAATAATTATACTGCACCGGTAAAAGGAGTAAAAGGTTATCGTCGGCTAGGTCAGAAATTTGGTCGCCTGAATGGCGGCGGTAGCTCCATCGCCGCAGGCGGTTATTACCTGCCGCGGCGAGCCCTTTCGTATATCACCGGCGGCGTAGATACCGGCCACCTCGGTTTCCATGAGGTCGTTGGTGATGACGGCGCCGTTCTCCGCCAGGGGGACGACCCCTTTGAGATACTCGGTGTTGGGGATAAAGCCAATCGAGACGAAGACGCCGGAGACGCTTAAGGTAGACTCCCGGCTGGTCTTAACATCGCGCAGCTTAAGGCCGCTCACCAAGTCTTTCCCCTCGATTTTGCTAACCACGCTGTCCCAGCGGAAGTCTATCTTCGGCTCGGAGAAGGCCTTCTCCTGAAGGATTTTG
>CAZXVG010000125.1:0-4186 GCA_964644205.1 uncultured Dehalococcoidales bacterium
GGTTCCACGAGGGCTTGAACCTGGCCGCCGCCTGGAAGCTTCCCTTTATCTGCTATTGCGAGAACAACACCTGGGCCGAGTCCACCAATATCTATGACGTTACCGCGCTCACCGACATTAGCCAGCGGGCTATGGGCTATGGTATCCCCGGGGTGGCGGTTGACGGCAACGACGTCTTCGCTGTGTATGAGGCCGTACATGAGGCCGTGGCCCGCGCCCGGAAGGGCGAGGGCCCTACCTTTATCGAGGGGCGGACCTGCCGGCGGCGCGGCCATTTCGAAGGAGACAGCCACCTCTACCGAGGTAAAGAAGAGAAGGACGAGTGTCTCAAGAAGGACCCCATTCCCAGGTTCAGGAAGAGGCTGGTTGAGATGGGCACGCTGACCGAGGCGGAAGCGGACAAGATTGAGCAGGAAGTAAAAGAGGAGATGGACAGGGCGGTCAAGTTCGCTGAGGAAAGCCCGTTTCCCGAGCCGGAAGAAGTCTACACTGACGAATTTGCGTAAGGAGGCAAGGTAAGTGAGAGAGATAACCTATCTTCAAGCGATACACGAAGCCGTCGATGAGGAAATGACCCGTGATGATAAGGTGTTCGTCTTCGGCGAGGATGTGAGGCAGTGGGGGGCACCTCTTGGAGAGTTTCAGGGTTTGTTCAAGAAATACGGGCCGAAGCGGGTGCTGGATACCCCGATTTCGGAGACGGCCATGATTGGGGCGGCCATCGGCTCGGCGGCCACCGGCATGAGGCCAATCGTGCACATAATGTTCGCCGAGTTCCTGTCGGTGTGCTGGTCTGATATCTTCAACGCCATGTGTAAGCCGAGGTACATGTCGGGCGGCAAGATTATGTTCCCGGTGACCATTATGTCCTACTGCGGCGCCGGTATATCGGCGGCCGGGGAGCACTCCGGGTGTCTCGACGGCATGGAGATGAGCATTCCGGGGCTCAAAATCGTGGTCCCCTCCACGCCGTACGACGCCAAGGGGCTGATTAAATCGGCCATCCGGGAGGATAACCCGGTTCAGGTATTCTACCACAAGAAGCTGATACTGGGCGGGCTGAAGGGCGAGGTGCCGGAGGAGGAGTACACCATCCCCCTGGGTAAGGCGGATGTTAAGAGAGAGGGTAGCGATGTAACCGTTATTGCCACCATGCTCATGAACCATCGGGCGCTGGCCGCCGCCGAGAAGCTTAAGGCAAAGGGCATCAGTGTCGAGGTGATTGACCCCCGCAGCCTAGCCCCCCTCGATAAGGAGACCATCTTTAAGTCACTCGAAAAGACCGGCCGGCTGGTGATTATGGTCGAGGAGCCCAAGGCGGGGAGCTCGGCCTCGGAAATCGCGGCCGTGGTCGCCGAGGAGGCCTTCGACTTGCTCAAGGCGCCCATAAAGAGGGTCTGCGCCCCGGATACGGCTATCCCCTTCTCTCCGGCCCTGGAGAAGGAGTGGATGCCTGACGAGGATGAACTGATTAAAGCGGTAACCGAGATTATGTAGTCGCGGTGTTTGGGGACACCCGGAGAGGGCGGCGTTACATGCTTGAGCCGAGCCCGGCTAAGGTTAAGGTTAACCGGATTAGTCAGGTGGCGATTGCCGTAAGAGACCTGCCGCTGGTGGTGGAGAACTACTGGAGTATCCTGGGCATCGGCCCCTGGAATATCTATCACTGGGAGTACCCCGCCGTTTACGGACGTACCTATCACGGCCGGGCGGCCTGGTCCCGGGAGAGGATATGTCATGCCCGGGTGGGCGGGGTCGAATTCGAGTTGATGCAGCCGGTTGACGGGCCCTCGCTTTACCGCGACTTTCTCGAAGAGCGCGGCGAGGGTATCCATCACCTGCAGTTTCTGGTCGATGACCTGGATGAGGCCGTAAGGATACTTGCCGAGGAGCACGGTTTCGCTAGCCTTCAGGGCGGTAGCTGCGGGCGTAGTGAAAAGGGCTGCCGCTATAACTATATGTACCTAGCGGCCCTGGGCTGTATCTGGGAGGTGGTGCAGTGTCAGGAGGGCATCGCTGCTGAGCCGGCCCGCCGCTATCCCGAGGGGGCAGCCTTAAGCCCGGCTGGGCTTAAGGTGCCGGCTATCACCCAGGTGGCGATTGTCATAAAAGACTTGGCCAGGACGGCCCGGGCCTACTGGAATATCCTGGGTATCGGCCCCTGGGCGGTCTATGAGTGGGGGGAGCCTCTGGTAACGCGGCGCCGCTACCACGGCAGGCCCAGCCGGGGCCGGGACAGGGTGGCCCTGGCCGATGTCGGGGGGGTGAGGCTTGAGCTGTGGCAGCCGGTTAGCGGGGACTCCATCTACCGGGACTTTCTCGCCGAGCACGGCGAGGGGCTGCACCACATCGGCTTCTCGGTTGGCGATGCGGGTGGGGTGGCGGAGGTACTGGCCGGGCACGGTTTTGCCAGCCTGGAGAGCGGCTGCTTCGGCCCCTGCGAAGCCGGAAATTCCTATCACTACATCGATATTAAACCCCTGCGCGCTATCTGGAAGGTAGCCCGTGGTGAGCCGGACCCGGGCGCGGCCCTAGCCTGTTACCCCTAGAGGGCTGCAACCGGGCTGGCGCTTCTTCCCGGCGTTGCTTAAAGAGCCGTAAAATGCTAAAATGGCTGTGCCCGTCGGGTACTCTTAACTTAGTGAGCTAGACAGCAGAGGCTCGGTTAGCATTTGGATGGTCGTGATTAGTAGTTAGAAATCAGTAGAGTCTCTGCTGTTTTGTTTGGCATGGCTCAAGAATTAACTAAACTTGGAGGTAGAGTATGGCAACTAATGTAGTTATCCCCAAGCTGGGCATGAGCACCGAGCCGGTTAACCTGGTGGAGTGGAGGGCCAAGGAGGGCGGCCGGGTGGAGAAGGGCAGCGTGGTGCTGGTGGTGGAGGCCGAGAAAATCAGTCACGATGTTGAGGCTGAGGCGTCGGGCTTCCTGCACATCCTGGTCGAGGCGGGTAACGAGGTGTCGGTTGGTTCGACGGCCGCCGTTATCGCGGAGACCGAGGAAGAGCTTAAGGCCCTGCAGAAGGGGTAAGTTTGGTATGGTTTAGTAATTAAGTAACCTTGGAGGTTGGGCATGGCAACTGATGTAATTGCCCCCAAGTTAGGCATGAGCACCGAGCCGATTACCCTGATTGAGTGGAAGGCCAAAGAGGGCGACCGGGTAGAGAAGGGCAGCGTGGTGCTGGTGGTGGAGACCGAGAAGATCAGTCACGATGTTGAGGCTGAGGCGTCGGGCTTCCTGCACATCCTGGTCGAGGCGGGTAACGAGGTGCCGGTTGGTTCGACGGCCGCCGTTATCGCGGAGACCGAGGATGAACTTAAGGCCCTGCAGAAGGGTAAAGGAGGGGAGAAGGCCGCTAGCGAGGTCAAGGAGTCGGCTCCCCAGGCGGAAAAGGCGGCTCCGGCTGAGCGTCCCGTCGGTACTCCGGTGATTGTCCCCAAGTTAGGCATGAGCACCGAGCCGATTACCCTGATTGAGTGGAAGGCCAAGGAGGGCGACCGGGTAGAGAAGGGCAGCGTGGTGCTGGTGGTGGAGACCGAGAAGATCAGTCACGATGTTGAGGCTGAGGCGTCGGGCTTCCTGCACATCCTGGTCGAGGCGGGTAACGAGGTGCCGATTGGTTCGACGGCGGGCGTCATCGTAGCCGATGAGAAGGCGCTTGAGTCCGCGAAGAAGGGCGGGGCAGCCCCCGCGGCTGCCGAAGAAACCCCCGCCCCGGCTGAGAAAGAGCCGGTAGCGGCCCCGGCAGCGCCGGCTGAGGCGGGTGCCGCGGCTTATCAGGGCAGGAAGGTGAAATCCAAGCTGCCTTTGACCGGCATGAGGAAGGCCATCGCGGAGCACATGCACCGTAGCTTGAGCGTGGCGGCGCAGCTTACCGTGATGGGTGAGCTGGACGCAGCCGAGCTGGTAAAGGCGCGTGAGAAGCTTGTTGCCCAGGAGAAGAAGCTCGGGGCCCGCATCACCTATACCGACCTCATGGTGGCTGCGGTAGCCAAGCTCTTAAAGGATTATCCCCTGGTCAATGCCAGCCTGATAGATAATGAGATTATCCAGTGGGAGGATGTTAACGTTTCGGTGGCGGTTGCCCTGGACGAGGGGCTCATTGTCCCCGTGGTGAAGAACGCCGACCGGAAATCGCTGGTTGAGATTAGTAAAGAGGTCAGGTCGCTGGCCAAGCGGGCGCGG
>CAZXVG010000126.1:0-4174 GCA_964644205.1 uncultured Dehalococcoidales bacterium
TACGCCATGCTGCCCCGGGCCACGGTCACCCGCACCCCCCGCGATTCCTCGCTGGGGAAGATTACCGGCCGGAATCAGGAGATACAGCGCCTTATCGGGCGTTCGCTGCGCGCCGTGGCCGACCTTACGGCGCTGGGCGAGAGGACCCTAATCGTGGACTGTGATGTCCTCCAGGCTGACGGCGGCACCCGGACCGCCGCCATTACCGGGGCGTATGTCGCCCTCTATCAGGCGATGCAGACCCTGTCCAACATGGGGGTGATTTCCTCCGTGCCCCTGAAGACGGCCATAGCCGCCACCAGCGTGGGCATTGTTCACGACTACATGATGCTTGATTTGTGCTACGACGAAGACTGCGGCGCCTCGGTTGACTTTAACGTGGCCATGACCGGCAAGGGCGAGTTCGTCGAGATTCAGGGCACCGCAGAGGTCAAGCCCTTCCCCAGGGAGACCGTTGACGCCATCATCACTCTCGCCGAGCGGGGAATCAACCAGCTCTTTCGGGTTCAGAAAGAGGCCCTCAACCTGGAGTAAGCGCGCTCTAGGGTCTTACCTGCCCGCTACCGAAGATGAGCCACTTGTAGGTGGTCAGCTCCTTTAGCCCCAGGGGGCCGCGGGCGTGCATCTTCTGGGTGCTGATACCCACCTCAGCCCCCAGCCCGAACTGCCCGCCGTCGGTGAACCGGGTGCTGGCGTTAACGTAGACGCAGGCGGCATCCACCTCGTTAAGAAAGCGCATGGCGGATGTGTATTCCTCGGTGACAATCGCCTCGGAGTGCCCGGAGCCGTAGCGCTCGATGTGTTTGAGGGCTTCGTCCAGGGAATCGACCACCTTGAGCGCCGCCGTGAGCGACAAGAACTCCTTCCCCCAGTCCTGGTCAGTAGCCGGGACGAGCTTAAGCGAGCTATCGGGGCCGAGGATGGACATGGCCCTTTTGTCGGCGTGTATCTCCACGCCGGCCTTGGCCCACTCCGCTGCTAGCCTGGGCAGGTAGCGCCGGGCGATGTCCTTGTGCACCAGCAGGGTGTCCAGGGCGTTACACACCGTGGGGCGCTGCACCTTGGCGTTAAAGGCGATAGCCACCGCGCTTTCCAGATTGGCGCTGCGGTCAATGTAGGTATGGCAGACACCAATCCCCCCGCTGACCACAGGCATGGCGGCGTTCTCGGTGACGAACTCTATGAGACCGGCGCCGCCCCGGGGGATGACCAGGTCGATAACGCCGCGCATCTTGAGCAGGTGGCTCACCAGGGCGCGGTCGGTATTCTCGATGAACTGAACGGCGCCATCGGGGACGCCGGCCCTGGCGGCTGCCTCGATAACCACCCTGGCCAGGGCGCTGTTGGAGTGGATGGCCTCTTTGCCCCCGCGCAGGATAATGGCGTTACCCGACTTGAGACACAGGACTGAGATGTCTATGGTCACGTTGGGGCGGCTCTCGTAGACGGCGGCGATAACCCCCAGCGGCACCCGCTTTCTGCCCAGCATCAGGCCGTTGGGCAGGGTGCGCATGTCGAAGACCTCGCCCACCGGGTCGGGGAGGGCGGCTACGGCGAGGACGTCCTGGGCGATGGCGCCGAGGCGCTCTTCGGAAAGCATGAGGCGGTCAAGCATGGCGGCGCTCATCCCGGAAGACTCACCGGCCTGGTAGTCAATCCGGTTGGCGGCCAGTATCTCCTCCTTCTTAGCCACTAGGTCGCTGGCGATGTTGCCCAAAGCCCGGTTTTTGACCTCGGTGGACAGGTAGGCCAGACGACGGGAGGCGGCTTTGGCGGCGTTTCCTTTGGCTTCCAGTTCTTCGATTGGGGTTTTCATAATTTATACTCCTTAGGGCTACTTGAGGGCACTGATTCCATTGAGGTCGTAGTGATAGAAGATGAGAGACTCGGTTAATTGATGTACCCTGCGTACCTCAAGAGAGCAGACGCCCTTGCGTCCGTCCTCCATCTCGAGGGTATACTCACTCATCTCGGCCACCGGAAAGTCAAGAGCGAAGCTGCCCCACCACTTCTCGGCCCGCTGCTCGGTGGCCGGGTTCCGGTAGATGCGGTAGGCAATCGTGGCCAGGGCCTCTCGTTCCTGGGCATCATAGAGCGTGCCTGAGCCGTTACTTACGAAGGTAGGCATTTTAACCTTCTCTTGGCGCTGGGCTAGGCGCCTCTCTACCCCGGATTTCGGAACTTGCGCTTTAGGGCCTCGATTTCCTGCTGTTTCTGGAACTCCTCATCGGTTAGGGGCTCACAGGACTTGAGCTCCTCGTCCTCTATCAGCACCGTATAGAGCTTGCGGCATTTCCAGCAGCGGTACGGTCCCTGGTAGCGCCGGTCGCTGAGAGAGAAGCTGCCTTCGGTCTTACATTCAGGGCAGACTATCTTAAATAACATGGTAACCCTATCCCCTGTGTCCCCTTCCCCTTGTCAAAGGGAAGGGGAGGTATTTTAGAGGGGCTTCGCCCCTCTTGGACTCCCCTGTGTTAAACTCAACCCCCCTTATCCCATAGGGAGCTACCCTTCCCCCTAAGCTATGATACCACCGCTCGGCTCAGGCTGTTCCGGGCTCTCGAAATACCCCATCCCCCGGAAATAGTAGTAGTAGAGGGGTGGGGTGCTGCTCACCGCCCGGTTAACCCGCTTCCTCAAGGAGCACCGCCCCCGGCGGCCGTCCTCCAGCTCGATGACATAGCCGTCGCCGTCGCCCAAGCGCCGGTACTCCTTGGGCACCAGCTCTCCCCACCAGCGCAGCGGCGACTCGTCATAGAAGCGGTAGTCAACGCTGACTATAACCTCTTCACCATCAATCCCGTAGAGTCTGCCGATAGGCACCTTAAACCTCTCTTTCTAAAGCAACACCAGGTTGTTGCGATGGACGACCTCGGAGCCGTAGTCGTGGCCGAGCAGGGTGGCAATCTCGCCGGAGTGCGCCCCTTTGATAATCTCGATGTCCGCCGAGCTGTAGTTGGTCATGCCACAGCCGAGACGGGTCCCCTCGGCATCGCTTATATTGACAATGTCTCCCTGCTCGAAGCGGCCGCTGACCTGTTTGATACCGGCCGCAAGCAGGCTACCCCGCCGCTTTTTAAGAGCCGTGGCCGCCCCGGAGTCCACCATCAGCCTGCCCCTGGTGCAGAGGCCGCTTAGCATCCAGCGTTGGCGGCTCTCCAGCTTGCTGGTGGTGGGTAGGAAAAGGGTGCCCACCGCCTCGCCGCCGGCTATGCGCAGGATAACCTCCGGCTCCCGGCCGTCGGCCACTACCACGGCTGTGCCGGAGGCGGTCGCCAGCTTGGCGGCCTCTATCTTGGTGACCATGCCCCCGATAGCCAGGCTGCTCGTGGTGCCCGCCGCCAGCTTCTCAATGCCGGCATCTATCTTCTCCACCCGCGGGATGAGCTCGGCCCGGGCGTTGCGGCGCGGGTCGGCGGTAAAAAGCCCGGCGATGTCGGAGAGAATCAAGAGCAGGTCGGCATCGACCAGGTTGGCTACCATGGCCGAGAGGTTGTCGTTATCGCCGAATCTGGCCTCTTTAATCTCGTCCACGGCCACCACGTCGTTCTCGTTGACAATGGGCAGCACCCGGAGCTCAAGCAGGGCCAGCAGGGTGTTACGGGCGTTGAGGTAGCCGGCCCGGTCGGAGAGGTCGGCCTTGGCCAGCAGTGCCTGCGCCACGGTGATATGGTGCTGGCTGAAGAGGCTGTCGTAGAAGTTCATCAGGGGGCTCTGCCCCACGGCGGCCAGTACCTGCTTATCGGGGATGCTGCCCGCCTTCTTCCCGGAGAGCCCCAGCCGGTGCCGGCCCGAAGCGATGGCCCCCGAAGAGACGACGATAATCTCCCGGCCTTGCTCGTGAAGCCTGGCCACCTGGGCCACCAGGCCGGACATGATTTCCGGGTTCAGGTGGTCACTGCCGCCGGTAACCAGACCGGTGCCGAACTTGACCACCATACGCTGATAACGCTGATTAGGCTCTTTGCTCACGGTGCTAACCTGATGAAATATGGCTCAATTATATCAAGTAGCGGCAGGCGGGACAAGAGAAGGGGGTTGGGGGATTCATATGCCAATGGTTTGACGTTTCTGGCTTGACAAATGGTAGTATAATACTTAACAAGGATGTTTGAGTGTTTAGATAGAGATGGCATCCTTGTTAAGTGTTCTAAGGATACATGGTAAACCATAT
>CAZXVG010000127.1:0-4164 GCA_964644205.1 uncultured Dehalococcoidales bacterium
CTCCG
The DNA here is from genome assembly GCA_964644205.1 of uncultured Dehalococcoidales bacterium. Classification (GTDB taxonomy): domain Bacteria; phylum Chloroflexota; class Dehalococcoidia; order Dehalococcoidales; family UBA5760; genus UBA5760. The sequence goes on from CAZXVG010000127.1 coordinate 6, forward strand.
CCCCGATGGCGAACCGTCATCCGGCCCTGATTATTACGTCCCCCCCTCTTCTTCAGAGGCTTGAGTAACGATTTCTCCGGCCGGCTCTTGGTTATCTCCTCAAAGGTGGAGCCGCTCATGCCACGCCGCCCCGGCGAGGTTGGCCGATATACCTTTAACGCCACCTAAGCTCCTCCTTCATAAATCCTATACCCCGGCAAAGAATTGTATGCTGTCCCCAGACTGGAGGCTTACTATCGCCTTTTTCCAGGACTGGGTCAACACCTGGCGACGGCCTATGCGCCGTGTCTTGCCGCGAACCCGAACCACGTTAACCGCAGTCACCTTAACCCCGAAGGCACTCTCCACAGCCTGCTTAATCTGCTGCTTGTTAGCCTTCTCCGCGACCTCAAAGGCATACTTGCCCAATGCCTGCAGGCCGGTATTCTTCTCAGTTATCACCGGACGGCGCAACACCTCGTAGGGATGCACTGTTACCTCCTTGATTTAGGCCGTTTCCCCACAGCTCTTCTGCCCTACGCACGGCAGACTCGGTCATTAACAACACTCTATAAGAGAGCAGGTCTATCACGCTAAGCACGCTGGCGGGCATCGCCTTAACCAGCGACAGGTTGCGGGCCGATTTGGCCACGCTCGCCTCCGGCCCACCGGTAACGATTAGGGCCGAGCTATCTACCCCCAGGGCCGCCAGAATGCGCACCATCTCCCTGGTCTTGGGCTCAGTAAGCCCGAGCTCCTCGATAATCTTGAGCTCGCCGTCTCTGGCTTTAGCCGAGATTAGACACCTCAGCGCCAGACGGCGCATCTTCTTAGGCATCGCCTGCCGGTAGCTCCTCGGCTTGGGCCCGAAGACGACACCGCCACCGCGGCGCAGGGGCGAGCGAATGCTGCCCGCCCGGGCAAAGCCGGTATGCTTCTGCCGGAACAGCTTCCGGCTGCTACCTGTGACCTCACCGCGCGTCTTGGTACTCGCCGTTCCCTGACGGGCGTTTGCCTGCTGGCGCACCATCGCCTGATGCACCACCGCCTCGTTAAACGGCTCGGCAAAAAGCCGGTCGCTGACCTCAATCTCTCTTACTATCTCACCACCAAGGCTGTAGACCGGAAGCTGCATGGCTCTACTTACCCCCAGCCGATTTCGTTATCAGGAGCAGACCGTTCTTAGCCCCGGGCACGGCCCCCTTGACCAGGAGGAGGTTACGCTCCGGGTCGGTCTTAAGCACCTCCAGCTTACGCACGGTAACCCGCCGGTTACCCATCCGCCCGGCCATGCGCGTCCCCTTGAACACCCTACCCGGCGAGGTAGTCGCCCCGATGGAACCCCCATGACGATGCCGGTCCGACTGGCCGTGTGTCTTCGGCCCGCCGGCAAAACCGTAGCGCTTGACCACCCCGGCAAAGCCCTTACCCTTGGACACGCCGGTAACATCGACCAGGTCGCCCTCTTGGAACATAGCTACGTCAACCTTGACCTCGATATCTCCGATATCGTCCACCCGGAACTCCCGGAGGTACTTAAAGTTCCCCAGGCCCCTTAAGTGGCCCCGCTGGGGAGACTTGAGCCGCTTCGCCTCGCCGAAGCCAAGCTGGACGGCGTTATAGCCCTCTTTAGCCTCTGTTTTAATCTGGACAACCGAGCACGGGCCGGCCTCAAGCGCCGTCACCGCCTCAACCTTACCGTCGTCCCTGAATATCTGGGTCATACCTAGTTTTCTACCGATAATCCCGGGTATCATCTCTCGCCTTCCCTGCTCAGTATCCCGTGTTCACTCTATAGCTTGATATCTATGTTGACCCCCGAGGGCAAGCTCAGCTTGGCCAGGGCGTCAATCGTCTTGGAGCTCGTCTCGATAATGTCAATCAGGCGCTTGTGGGTCCGAATCTCAAACTGCTCCTGAGAGTCCTTATCAATAAAGGGCGAGCGGATAACGCTGAACTTCTTGATACGGGTGGGCAGCGGTATCGGCCCGCTGACCACCGCCCCCGTCCGCTCCACCGCCCCGACTATCTGCATCGCCGAGAGGTCAAGTATCTTGTGGTCGTAACCCTTTAACTTGATACGAATCTTCTGCTTCGCCATAAGCTTAGGCCTCTAACTCCCGGCCCGGCTAAATACCGAGCCCGGCTCATCTCCCTCCGGTAGTCTTTATCTTTTCGGCCAGCTCCGCCGGCACTCTCTGATAACGGTAGAACTCCATGGAATGGGTGGCTCTTCCCTGGGTTATCGACCTTAAGTCGCCGGCGTAGCCGAACATCTCGGCCAGAGGCACCAGGGCACGGACGATGCTCATCTCGCCCTGTGTCTCCATAGCGGCCACCTGCCCCCGCCTCGAATTAAGGTCGCCGATGATGTCACCGAGAAACTTCCCCGGAGCCACTATCTCCAGCTTCATAACCGGCTCCAGCAGTATCGGTTGGGCCCGGCCGACGCCTTTTCTCAGGGCTATGGAACCGGCCATCTTGAAGGCCAGGTCCGAAGAGTCAACCTCATGATAGCTGCCATCATAGAGGGTTGCCTTAATATCAACCACCGGATAGCCGGCGATGACCCCGGTCTCCATTGCCTCCCGGATACCGGCCTCCACCGCCGGGATATACTGCTTCTTGATGGAACCGTCCTTGACCTTGTCCACAAACTGAAAGCCCGCGCCGCTCTCCAGCGGCTCGAGCTCAAGCCAGACGTGACCGTACTGACCGCGGCCTCCGGTCTGCTTAACAAACCTGCCCTCGGCCTGAACCGGTACCGTTATCGTCTCCCGATAGGCGACCCAGGGCTTACCCACCCTGGCCCCCACCTTAAACTCGCTGAAGAGGCGGCCCACCAGAACCTCCAGGTGGAGTTCCCCCATCCCCGAGATAACGGTCTGCCCGGTATCCTGGTTATGGGCCACCTTAAAGGTGGGGTCCTCCTCGGCCAGCTTGTTCAGCGCCTCGCCGATTTTGTCCTGGTCAACCCGGCTCTTGGGCTCAATGGCCACCGAGACCACCGGCTCCGGAAAACGAATCGACTCCAGGAGCACCGCCTGCGACTGGTGACACAGGGTATCGCCGGTAAAGGTGTTCTTTAAGCCCAGGGCGGCCACAATCGCCCCAGTATCAGCCTCATCTATCTCCTCGCGATGATTGGCGTGCATCAAAAGCAGCCGCCCGATGCGTTCCTTCTTGCCCCGAGCGGCGTTAAACACCTGAGCCCCAGCCTTTACCTTACCCGAATAGAGCCTGAGATAGACCAGCCGGCCAACGAAGGGGTCGGTAACCACCTTGAAGGCGAGCGCGGTAAAAGGGGCGTCATCAGCCGCCGGACGGGTCACGGTAGCCCCGGTCCGGGCGTCAACCGCCTTTATCGGCGGCACCTCCAGCGGCGAGGGAAGATAGTCCACGATGGCATCGAGCAGAAGCTGAACACCCTTGTTCTTAAGGGCGCTCCCGCAGAGAATGGGCACCCCCTTGTTGGCCAGTGTCGCCCTTCGCAAGGCCGCCTTGAGCTCGGCGGGGGTAATATCCCGCCCCTCAAGGTAAGCCGTCATGATATCGTCGTCAATCTCCGCCAGCTTCTCAATCAGCGCCTGACGGGACTCGTTACTCCGGCCTTTGTCCGAGTCGGGAATGGCCATCTCACGCGGCTTCGAGGTCGGGTCCTCGTCCAGATACCAGGCCTTGTTCTCAACCAGGTCGATGACGCCGGCAAACGATGTCTCGCTGCCCAGGGGCAGCTGCACCGGCATGGGCCGGGCCTTAAGGCGCTGCTCAATCATAGCCAGGGCCCGGTTAAAGTCAGCCCCGACTCTATCCATCTTATTGATGAAGCAGATTCGGGGGACGTGGTATCTATCCGCCTGCCGCCAGACCACCTCGGATTGGGCCTCGACCCCGGCCACCGCGTCAAAGACCACCACACCGCCGTCAAGCACCCGGAGGCTCCGCTCCACCTCAGCCGTAAAATCGACATGGCCGGGGGTATCAATAATATTGATGCGGTGGTCCCGCCAGTGGCAGGTGGTTGCCGCTGCCGTAATCGTGATGCCGCGCGCTCGCTCTTGCTCCATCCAGTCCATGACCGCGGTTCCCTCGTGCACCTCGCCTATCTTGTAGGTGCGTCCGGTATAATAGAGCACCCGCTCGGTGACGGTCGTCTTACCGGCATCGATATGAGCGATGA
>CAZXVG010000128.1:0-4155 GCA_964644205.1 uncultured Dehalococcoidales bacterium
CCCTGGCTATGGTGGCGGCTACGGGGCAGCCCAAGTTCCAGGAGCCCTATACCCCGTTAACACCTGGTTTTGCCAATGTGAGATATAATGACCTGAAGGCCATAAAGTTGGCCACCACTCCCCAGACCTGCGCCGTGATGCTGGAGCCTTTGCAGGGTGAGGGCGGGGTCAATATACCTGACGAGGGCTATCTGGCGGCGGTGCAGGACTGGTGCCGTAAGAAGGGGCTTCTTTTGATTCTGGACGAGATTCAGACCGGCATGGGGCGCACCGGAACGCTCTTTGCCTACCAGCAGCACGGCATCGAGCCCGATATCATGACCCTGGCCAAAGGCCTGGCCAGCGGCCTACCTATCGGTGCCATCCTGGCTAAGGAGAAGGCCTCGGTGTTTGGTCTCGGTGACCACGGCTCTACCTTCGGCGGTAACCCGCTGGCCTGTGCCGGCGGCTACGCCACGCTCAAGTTCATCCTGGAAAACGACCTGGCGGCACAGGTTAGGGGGGTGGGCGAGCATCTGGCCTGCGGGCTTAGGGAGCTCAAGCAGACCTTCGCCTTTGTTAGCGACGTGCGCGGCAAAGGGCTGCTGGCCGCCATAGAGTTCACTAGCGATGTGGCCGCGGAGGTGGTCGCCGCCTGTCTCGAGGAGGGGCTGCTGGTGAACAAGCTAAAGGCAAACGTGGTGCGTCTTATGCCGCCCCTGATTATCAATACTAGCGACGTCGATGAAGCGCTGGCTATTCTGAGTAAGGCCCTGTCGCGAGTTAGTGATAAGCTCGAAGACAAGTGATGGACATTGACGAGATTCTCAGCGAGATAGAAGCCGTCAGAAACCAGGGGTACGGGGAATACGTCACCGTGAGCGGCATCAGAATCCGCTACCTGGTGCGGGGTTCCGGCCCCCCGGTGCTAATGATTCACGGCTTCGGTGGCTTCCTGGAGACCTGGGCCTTTAACATCCCGCCCCTGAGCCGACGCTACCGGGTATACGCCGTAGACCTGCCGGGGCATGGGCTGTCGGATAAGCCCAAGAGCGGTTATACCACGGCCTTTGCCATTGAGCACGCCGAGGCCATTATGGAAACCCTGGGAATCGAGCGTGCCATCCTAGTGGGGCACTCCCTGGGCGGGGCAGTAAGCATCAATATCGCCCTGAGCCTTCCGGGACGGGTCAGCCGGCTCGTTCTGGTAGACAGCGCCGGTCTGTCGCCGAGGTTGCCCTGGCTTTACCGCCTGAGTGCGCTGCCGGGGCTGGGGAACATTCTGATGTCGCTGGCGGTGGGGCCGGCCCTGGAGCGCAGTAACCGAAGGCTGTTTTATGATGCCCCGGTGCTGCCCCAGGACATGCTGGACGTATTGATGACCAATAGCTACCAAACCAGGGCCAAGAAGACCCTGCTGGAGATAGTACGGCAAAACGTAGGCTTTAGGGGGCCGCGCCCCGAGACGGTGCTGCTGGAAAAGCTGCCCAGGCTCGAGATACCTACCCTCTTTGTCCACGGGGCGCAGGACGGAATCTTCCCGCTGAAGCACGTTCGGGAGGCGTTTAGCCTGGTGCCCAACTCCGAGGTGAAGATATTCGACCAGTGCGGGCACTGCCCGCACATAGAGAAGGTGGTGGAGTTCAACGAAGCGGTAATGTCATTTTTGGATAATAACTAGAGCCACCTATACTGTTTTGGCGGTGTGGGCTATAATGAGGGGACGGCATGAAATTCGACGGCTTAGAAGATTTGATGGAATGCGGGACTGAGAGATACGTCACGGTAAATGGCATCGACATCCGCTATGCCGTGAGGGGCTCCGGTCGTCCGCTGCTTTTGCTTCACGGCTTCTGCGAGTTCCTGGAGACCTGGGACTTCAATCTACGCCACCTGGGGGAACACTATCAGGTCTATGCCATGGACCTGCCTGGCCACGGGCTGTCCGACAAGCCTTATCTCGACTACAGCATCTCCTTCTTTACCGATTTTGTGGTCGCTTTTATGGGGACCATGGGGATTGAACGGGCCTCCATCGTCGGCCATTCCTTCGGCGGCGCCATCAGCATCAGCCTGGCCACCAGCTTCCCGGGTAAGGTCGACAGCCTTGTCCTGGAGTCCAGCTTTGGTCTGGGGAAAGACATTTCGCTACTGCATAAGCTGTGCAGCGTCCCGGTGCTGGCCGAGTCCGGCGCCAAGGGGGCTGGGGACAGCAGTGCGCTGGAGCAACGGGTAAGCCTGGAGTTCTACCGCCCAGACTTTGCCGCCCGGGAGATAGTCGGCCGGAGCTATTCCTTCATGAGGATGCCCGAGGCGAGGCGCGTCATGCTGAACATCATGCACAACTGGGTAGAGGCCGACGGCCTGCGGCTTGAGGCGGTCATGTTGGACAGGCTGCCCCTGATTAAAGCGCCGGTTCTACTTATCCACTGCGAAGAGGACAATATCCACCCCCTCCGGCTCTCCCAAAACGCCGCGCAACTCATCCCCAATGCCCGGCTGAAGGTATTAAGTAACTGCGGTCACTGCCCCCATATTGAAAAGGCGGCCGAGTTCAATAAGGCGGTCACGGAGTTCCTGAAGGGTAGTCAGGTCTAGTCATTATCTTGCGGGAGGTTAGTTATGGCGGACAAGGTGGTACTGGCCTACAGCGGCGGGCTGGATACATCGGTGGCTATCCGATGGCTCAAGGAGACGTATAACCTGGATGTCATCGCGGTTACCGCCGATGTGGGTAACGAGCGGGACTTCTCGGCCATACGGGAAAAAGCGCTGAACACCGGTGCCCTAAAGGCGCTGATTATAGATGTTAAGGATACCTTCGTTAACGACTACGTCTTTCCCGCCCTCAGGGCGGACGCCATCTACGAAGGGGTCTATCCCCTGGCCACGGCTTTGTCCCGCCCCCTGATAGCTAAGCTCCTGGTTAGCGTTGCCAAGGAGGAGGGAGCCTCGGCAGTGGCCCACGGCTGTACCGGCAAGGGAAACGACCAGGTAAGGATTGAGGTCAGCGTGGCCGCCTTAGCCCCGGAGCTTAAGATGCTGGCTCCGGCCCGGGAGTGGGGTATGACCCGCCAGGAGACCATCGACTATGCCCGGCGCTACCATATCCCCGTGCCCATTACCGCCGCCAGTCCCTATTCCATCGATGAGAACCTCTGGGGGAAGAGTATCGAGTGCGGTGTCCTGGAAGACCCCTGGGTGGAGCCCCCGGAGGAGGTGTTCACCTGGACAAAGTCGCCGGATGCGGCCCCGGCCGCCCCGGGCTATGTAGAGATTAGCTTTGAGAGGGGCGTCCCGGTCGCCCTTGACGGAAAGAAGATGGATGGTGTCAATCTCGTCCGCAGGCTTAATGAGACCGCCGGGGAGCATAGCGTGGGCCGGATTGACCACCTGGAGAGCCGGCTGGTGGGTATAAAGTCCCGCGAGATTTATGAAGCTCCGGCGGCGCTGGTGCTGCTTCAGGCCCACCTGGCCCTTGAGGCGCTGACCCTGACCAGAGACCAGAGGCGCTTTAACGACCGGGTGGCCCAGGAATATGCCGACCTGGTCTATAACGGCCTCTGGTTTACCGCCCTGCGCCAGGATTTGGCAAGCTACGTTAACTCCGCGCAGCGTTCGGTAACCGGTGAGGTAAGGGTGAAGCTATTTAAGGGGGCCTGCCGCATCGTGGGGCGAAGGTCGCCCTACTCACTCTACAGGCACAGCCTGGCCACCTATGACGAGGGCGACGAGTTTGACCAGAGCGCCTCGCCCGGTTTCATCCATATCTGGGGGCTGCCGGCTAAAACGCAGGCCCAGCGACAGAACATCGAGCCCCCGAATAGCTAAGAAGGGGAGGTGGGCACATGAGTCACATTCGAGACCGCTTTGGTAAGGCCCTCGATAGAGAGGCGACGGGGTTCACCGCCTCGATTGCCTATGACCTCCGGCTCTACCCTTACGACATTGCGGGCAGTATCGCCCACGCCAAGATGCTGGCCAAGCAGGGTATAATCACGAACCCGGAAGCGGAGACCATTATCCAGGGGCTTAACGCCATCAAAGAGGAGATAGGGCAGGGCGGTTTCCAGTTCAAGACGGAGCTGGAAGACATCCACATGAATATCGAGGCCCGGCTTATGGAGAAGGTGGGCGAGGTGGGGGGGAAGCTCCATACCGCCCGCTCCCGTAACG
>CAZXVG010000129.1:0-4129 GCA_964644205.1 uncultured Dehalococcoidales bacterium
CCTTGCTGCTGCCTCCCGTAGGAGTCTGGGCCGTGTCTCAGTCCCAGTGTGGCTGGTCGCCCTCTCAGACCAGCTACCGATAATCGCCTTGGTAAGCCCTTACCCTACCAACTAGCTAATCGGACGCAAGCCCCTCCCCAAGCGCCTTGCGGCTTTAGTGATATCGCCTTACCGACATCACCACATAAAGTATTAATCCTAATTTCTTAGAGCTATCCTCTACTTAGGGGTAGGTTACTTACGTGTTACTCACCCGTTTGCCACTCTCTCAGTCCGAAGACTGATACCGTACGACTTGCATGCATTAGGCACGCCGCCAGCGTTAATCCTGAGCCGGGATCAAACTCTCCAAACAAACTGTAACTTGCTTTGAACCTTCCTTCCGCTATCCAGTTGTTAAGGTGCTGATTCGGTAACTGTGATATTAGCACAACCGCCATTTTTTGTCAATTTGATTTAGCGTCTGCCCAGTCGTCGGAACATGACGGCCAGGGCGGCGATAACCGCCGCCACAATGACGATGCCGACGGCTCCCCAGACGGTGGGGGTTTCTACCCTTATCCTCAGGTCAAGCTGTTCCTGCAACCTGGCGTCCGGCGAGTTAGCTCCCGCCCTGACGTAAATGAGGTAGTCGCCGGCTACCGTGTTCCGGGGTGGGGTCATTATCACCTCGGCTTCTACGGACTCCCCCGGTTTCAGGATGTCTATCCTGTTGGGGGCGAAGACGGCCCCCCAGCCCTCTGATTTTACCGAGGTAAAGCTGAAGTCGGTGAGGTCCCCCGTTCCCGAGTTGGTTACCTCGAGCAGGATGGAGTTATCCTCGCCCGGTTTTACCGCGAAATCGAGCCGCCCGCTAATGGTGGTAAAGCCTATCTCGTAGGTAAGCGGTAGCTCGGTTACCACCGCCTTGAGCTCAACGCTGTCCTTCAGGCTGCCGGAGGCTGCCTCAAAGGTCACGGTATAATCGCCCGGCTCCGGCTCGTTTCCGGGCAGGGGGCTGAGCTCGACGATGAGAGTCTGTGCGTATAACAGGTCGTTTTCTATAGTCATGGCGAGTATCGAGGGCTGTGCTTCTTCCGTTGTGGTGTAGCGGTGGACCGCTACCTGCCACCCGTCGGGCGGCTCGGTGGTGAAGTCGAACACCTTGGGCTCGTTGCCCTGGTAGGTGATATCGACCTCAAACTCGAAGACGGTGCCGGACGCCCCCTGCTTCACGGGAAACCGGGAGACGAGTTCGAGGCTTTCTGCCACCGGCACCTCCGCCGTGACTTCCTCCTGGTTCGGAAGCGGGGCCGGGGACAGGTCAGCGATTTCCGGTGCCGCCAGTGCCAGGTGGCCGCCGGCAAGGGCGCTAATTATGCCCGTAAGTGAAACGAGACAGAGAAGATATTTGGCTCTGCTAAACCTCTTCATGAGTTATCCTCTCCTTTTGTTGCCAGACTAATTGATTCTAGACCCTTATTATTAAAGTGGGAAGACAGAATGCTCTCCAGACTAACCTGCACAGTACCTGGCTTTGGGTGCACTCAGAAAGCCCAGTAAGTAGTATATCCTGTGCTCAGGAATAAATCAAGTTTCCCTCTCTTGAGCCTGCCGCCAAAACAGACTATAATTTGGTGAGCGCCCGCTTAGCGATTGGCCCGGGGGCTCTGGCTGGGGCGCTTATTTAGAGATGGAGCCGGGGGAAGCCATGCACTGCGTCGGCGTCGATATCGTGACCATTACCCGCATCGAAGGGGCCATTGCCCGCTGGGGGGAGCGCTTCCTTAAGCGGGTGTATACCGATGCCGAGCTCAAGCTCTGCGGCGGCTCCGTCCCCTCCCTGGCCGCCCGTTTTGCCGCTAAGGAGGCGGTCATCAAGGCGCTGGGCGGTCTCTCCCCGGGGTTTACCTGGCGGGAGATTGAGATACTGTCCGACCCCAGGGGTAAGCCTCTGGTCGGCCTTTACGGTAGTATGCGGGAGAGGGCCGGCGGTCTGGGTCTGGACGGTCTGGATATCAGCCTTTCCGATTGTGACGAGTATGCCGTCGCCTTTGTGGTTGGAGGTAGCCGATGTCGTTAGCCAGAAAAGCAGCCATCGGGTTCTTGAGTTTCCTCCTTTTCGTAGCGCTCTCCGGGCTCGGTTTGGCCCTGACTCTCAGCCGCACCGCTCTCAACCCGGATTTCGTTGTCTCTAGGCTCGACAGCCTGGAGGTGGCCCCGCTGGTTGCGGAGGTGGTCGCCGAGCAGGTCCCGCCGGAGGTGGCCTCTGTGATACCGGCGGAGCTGGTGGATGCGGTGCTCGATGATGTTATCAGCGACCTTGAGCCGTGGCTGAGGGAGCAGTTGGGCGGGGCGGTCTATACCGTCTATGACTACCTGCTGGGCCGGACTCAGAGCCTGGTGCTGGTGATTGATGTGGCGCCGGTAAAGGAGCAGGTGATAGACGGGCTGCTCCAGGCGCTCTTGGCGTCGCCCCCGCCCGGTCTTGATATGATACCCCCCGCCCTGCTGGAGCAGATGTTTAACGACTTCGGGGCGCAGATAGCGGCTCAGCTCCCGTCGACCCTGGAAATCGACGAGAGCGCCCTTAACGAGATTGACCCGGGTATCATGACGGCGCTGGCTAGTGCAAGGCACTATATCGGCTATTTCCCGGCTGTCTACTGGGGGCTAATCATCGCTACCGCTCTCCTGATTATGGGGATTATTCTCCTCAACCGGCGGGTCCACGGAGCCACCCGCTGGATAGGGCTCCCGTGCCTTATCAGCGGTATTATCACCTATGTTGCTACCTTTATGGTAAGGCGTTTCGCCGTCGAGACTCTCTCCGGCATCGAGCTACCGTCCCAGCTTCAGTCCTGGCTGCCCGGGGTTATTAACGACTCCCTGGCCCCCCTGGGGACCTACGGTATCGTGCTCATGGCGGTCGGGGTGGCCCTGCTCATCGTCTCCTTTGCCTACAAGCGGGGCCAGGACGAGCAGTATGGGTATTAGCGCCGTACGCTAAGGGTCGGGCAGGCGGCTTTGACCCCGACTGGTGGCGGTGATAAAATTTAGAGTAGCCTTTCTTCGAGGAGAGATAACCATGTCAGGGCATTCCAAGTGGTCTTCCATCAAGCATCAGAAGGGGGTGGCCGACGCCCGGCGCGGTCAGCTCTTTACCAAGCTGACGCGGGAGATTATGGTGGCGGTGCGAGAAGGGGGCACCAGCCCGGAGACCAATTTCCGCCTGCGCCTGGCGGTACAGAAGGCCCGGGATAGCAGTATGCCCTCGGAAAACATCGAGCGGGCCATAAAGCGGGGTAGCGGCGAGCTGGGGGGGGCCTCTCTCAGCGAGATGACCCTGGAGGGCTACGGCCCCGGCGGGGTGGCTATCCTGGTGCAGGCGCTGAGCGATAACCGCAACCGCACCATTCAGGAGGTGCGCAATATCTTCACCCGCGGCGGCGGCAGCCTGGGCGAGAGCGGCTGTGTCGCCTGGATTTTCGATTTGAAGGGGCTTATCACCGTGGATAGCGAAGGGCTGGACGCTGAGGAGCTGTCCCTTAAGGCCATTGATGCCGGGGCGGAGGACGTCGTCGCCGGTGGTAACTGCGTGGAAATCTACACCAAGCCCGATGAGCTGGAGGCGGTGCGTAAGGCGCTGGAAGCGCAGGACGTGCCCATCGCCTCGGCGGAGCAGGGCCTGATAGCGAAGACTACCATAGGCCTCGGGGAAAGGGAGGCTCTCCAGACCCTGAGGATGCTGGACAAGCTGGAGGGCCTGGACGAGGTGCAGCAGGTCTGCTCTAACGTCGATTTTGCCGATGCCGTCGTGGAGAAGTACCAGTCGGCGGCTTAAGGGCCAGAGTTTAGCGGGTAATGAGAGTTTTGGGTGTTGACCCGGGCACGGTGACCATGGGCTACGGGGTAATCGAGGGCCGTAACGATGAGGTAGCCCTGGTTGTCTGTGGCGCCCTGGACTGTTCCGAGCGCTCTCCGATAGGGGAGCGCTTAAGCTTTCTCTACGCCGAGCTGGGTAAGCTTATAGCGCGCTATCAGCCCGAGGTCGTGGCCATAGAGCAGCCCTTCGTCGCCAAGAATGTCCGTTCCGCCCTGGCCATCGGCAAGGCGCAGGCGGTGGCTATCCTGGCGGCGGCCAACAGCG
>CAZXVG010000130.1:0-4081 GCA_964644205.1 uncultured Dehalococcoidales bacterium
GGCTGCGCAGCCTGATGACGCCGGTGGTGGTCTCCTCGGTGCCGCCGAGGACATTGGGGAGCAGGTCCTTCCGCTTGCTGTGGAGGGTGGCCACCAGGTCGGCGCCGTCGTCCACGGTGAGCTGGGGTTTGTTATCCAGGGCGGTATTGATGTGCTGGTAGTAGGTTACCTCGTCCTCACCCTTGATGGCGTTGGTCGGGATGCCGTACTCCACCAGGGCGGCGGCGGCCTCATCCTGGGTGCTTAAGGGGTTTGAGGCGCAGAGGATAACCTGAGCGCCCCCGTCCTTGAGGGCCAGCGCCAGGTTAGCGGTCTCGGTGGTGATGTGAAGGCAGGCCGAGATGCGGATGCCCTTGAGCGGCTTTTCCCTGGCGAAACGCTCCCGGATGAGCCTTATTACCGGCATCTCCCGCGAAGCCCAGGCGATTCTCTGCCTCCCGGCTTCGGCGAGAGAGAGGTCTTTGACGTCGTACTGGTTGGTTGGGGTCATCGATTACTTCTAGTCTCCTTTCGCTTCTTCAGTGACTTAAAGTGCCTTATGTAGTTTAGCACATATCCGCCTCTCGGCTCTACAGCCCTGGCGAAAAAACCCGGCTCTGGCACCGCGCGGAGGCTTACCTACGGGGCTTCCTCATTCTTGCCGAAAGTGCCCGGATGCTGTCGGCGTGTTTGATGTAGACCAGAACGGTGGGCCCCAGTACGGGAAGGAGCAGCCCCGGGTCGAGGAAGTAGATGGGTACCAGCGAGACGCCCAGCCCGACCAGCCTCCCCGGTATCTGGGTACCGATGACCGCGATTATCTTGCGGATGCTGTCCGGCCGCCACCTGCCCTTGATGATGTGCTCGGCGGCGAAGATGCAAAAGAGCATGGTGCCCCCCCAGACCCCCAGCGAATACGGGTTCAGGGCGAGCAGGATACCCAGGAAGGAGGCGAATCCGGTGCCTCCCTGCTTGAACCTGAAGCAGAAGGGGTAGTTGTGCCCCAGGATGGTAAAGAAGCTGGCGATTATCAGGGCCGGCGCCAGGTTATAGCCCAGAAAAAGGAGCCAGCGGGCCAGATAGATGGCGAGCACCCCTTTTCCCAGGTCTGCGAGCATGATGCTGACCAGCCCCAGGGCCGCCTGTCTCGGCGAGCGGAGGCCCTGTATCAGGCCGTAGGCGTTCATGGCGCCAATCTTGTGCGAGCCCTCAAGCCTGATGTCCCGGCCCACCATCCCCCTGGTGACGAAATAGGCGGTGGGCAGGGAGCCGATAAGATAGCTAACGGCGGCAATCAGGGCTAGCCAGGCGTTACCTGCTGCGGGATTCATCAGAATGTGACCTCTAATCTGATTTCAGACTGGCTCTCAGCCAGGAGAGTAGTTCTTCCCGTACCTGCTTCCGGTTGGCTCTGGTGACCTCGACCAGCTTCACCCCGGGTCTCTGCTTAACGGCATCGGCCCAGGGGTGCGCACTTGACATAATAGTGCCCAGGACCTGCCTGTGGCTGCTTATCAGGTTGAGGACGGCTTCCCTGAAGCTCTGGGAAAAGAGCTCCATCTTACCGATTTCATCGATGATAACCAGGGGACACTCCCGGGCGGCCCTGTTGAGGGCGGAGACCCCCACCCGATCCAGGGCTGCTAACGTCAACCCCGTAGCGGCTTACCCGGTGGGGACTAGGGATATTGATGTGGGCCAGCACCGCCTCGTCGCCGTCCAGGGTAATCAGCCGGAAACCCTGTCTTGAGCCGCCGCTCCGTATCTCCTCGGTGTAGAAGCCCCCGGCCTTACCACCCGCAGCGGAGGCTGCCTCTTTGATGAGGCTCGTTTTGCCGGTGCCCGGTCTTCCGGTGAGCAGATAGACTCGCTCCATGGCCCTTTTAGACTTTTGTCTTACCTAAGACTGAGCCGGCGCAGCCTTGCTCTTCTCTTCCAGTTTCTTCTTGCGGCGGCGGTGCTTTAGGGTGGCCACCCTCTTTCTCTTGTTCATAGTTAGTAATCATAACCCAAACCGGCCCCGGCTGTCACCCTTGGTCGGCGAAGCAGCGCACGAATCGGGCGATAGAGCGGTCGTAGGTCTTCTCTACCTCCGGAGGGAAGACGCAGGCGGGAAGCTCCCCGAGCTCCAGGTGATACTGAATGCACTCGCAGCATTTACCCTTGCGGGGGCACGGTTCGTAGGTGCAGGGGCACCGGGCTTTATTGGCGGCAAGGTTACATTCCACGGTAGCCCCCCTAAAGGTAGCGTTTTCTTATCCTGGCGGAGAGTTCAGCCAGGAGTTCCAGGGCGAGCTCGGCCGGTTCCTCGCTGGCTAAGGTCGCCAGGCCGCAGCTCGGGGTAAGCAGCCCCTGGGCGATTAACTGCTTGAAGGGAACGCCGTGCCGGGTAAAGGGGGCCATGGCCTCTTCCAGGCGCTCCTTGAGGCTGGCCGCCGACTCTTTACGCAGCGCCTCTTCATCGGTGGGGATAATCCCCCAGGCGATGGTGCCGCCCCTGTCCAGGAAGCGCTTGGTTTCGGCGGGGTAGATGGCCAGCGACCCGGCGTAGTTATAGGTATCGAAGCTCAGGATATCGACGCTGGTCGCAAGCAAAATTGACCAGTCGGTGTTACCGCAGCAGTGGACGCCCGAAAACCCGCTGATGCCGCCGAAGACCTCTTCCAGCAGGCTGATAACCTGCTCCTTAGTGAGCAGGAAGCCGACGGAGCCGAAGGCGGACATATACGGTTCGTCAACGAAGATGATGGTGTTCTTTGAGATTTGGCGCAGCCTCTTTTCCTGCCAGCCCGCCTTTAAGCGCAGCAGCTTGGCGACCACGTCGCCCAGCGTCTCGTCGTAGATTAGGGGACGGCGCTCCTGGTCGGTAACCGTCAGCCCCCAGGTAACCGGCCCCGTTACCTGCCCCTTTACCGCCCGCGGGGTGAGGTCGTCCCGCTCGAGGAGGCTGTATAGACCGGAGGCATGGTTAGGGCTTACGGGGTATCTATCGACGTCGCTTTCTAGATAGGCGGTATAGAACTCCTCAAGCGGTTTACTCAAGTCGAGCGCGCCATCGGCGGAGATTCTTTTCTCCTCGCTATCCACGACCAGCCCGGGGAAGCCCTCGCTGAACTGGACGTTCATGTCCTCCAGGAAGGAACGCTTCGGTAGCTGGGGCCAGCCGGGGACGTCCTTGAGGTAATCGGTAATCAGTGAGCAGACCGGCCCGGGGTCGGTATGGGGCATACTGCCGATGATGGTGGCCAGACAGCCGAACTCGATGTGCGCCATACTACCGGTTATCTCCTTATAGATATTTGCCTATGATTAGCTTTAGCTTCTTCTTCTGCGCATCGGGTATCATCTTGGGGGCGGTGACGACGGCGGTCGCTAGGGCGGTAGCGCACTCACAGTGGCGTGTCTCCGGTATGCGACCGACCGCCAGGGTGATGATTTCCCTTATCTTCCGGGTCTGACTCCGCTGGGTCTCCAGGATAGTATCGATGGGAATCGGGGCGCAGGCTTCCTGCCAGCAGTCGTAGTCGGTAACCCCGGCGATAGTAGCGTAGCATATTTCCGCCTCCCGCGCCAGTTTGGCTTCGGGCAGGGCCGTCATCCCGATAAGGCTGGCCCCCCAGGAGCGGTAGAGGTGCGATTCCGCCCGCGTGGAGAAGGCCGGCCCCTCCATAATGACATAGGTGCCGCCCTGATGGACGGTGGTGTCCACTTCCCGGGCGGTCTCGAATAGGGTCTGGCTCAGGATGGGGCAGAAGGGCTCGGCGAAGATGACATGGGCCACGATGCCCCCGTCGAAGAAGGAGTTCACCCTGTTCCGGGTGCGGTCGATGAGCTGGTCGGGGATAACCAGGTCGCCGGGCTTTATTTCTTCCCGGAGGCTGCCTACGGCGGTTACCGAGATGATGTGCTCCACCCCCAGCGACTTCAGGGCGTAGATATTGGCCCGGTAGGGGACCTCGGTGGGGGAGAGGTGGTGCCCCTTGCCGTGCCGGGGGAGAAAGGCGACCTCCACTCCGCTTACCTTGCCCACGGCGATATGGTCGCTGGGCTTGCCGAAGGGGGTATCAATATCAAGCTCTTTAATGTCGGTAAGCTCCTCAAT
>CAZXVG010000131.1:0-2662 GCA_964644205.1 uncultured Dehalococcoidales bacterium
GGGTCAACGGGCACCGCAGCAACATCGATGCGGGCGCCGAGCCGGCTCGCCTGGCAGATATGCCCCAGGTCGGCGACCAGGCCGTCGCTAATGTCTATCGCCGCTTTAACCCCCTGCATTAAGAGCAGCCGGCCTTCAGCCAGCCGGGGACGGGGTTTCAGGAAGGCCTCCCTCAGGCGGGCGCTAGTCCCGGCGTCAAAGCGGAGCTTGCTAGCCAGCATCTCCCAGCCGGCACCGGCAGCTCCCAGATAGCCGGTAACCGCTATCTTATCGCCCGCTCTAGCCCCGGAGCGGGTGAGCACGTCTTCAGCCTGGTCCGGAACGCTGCCCAGGACGGTGATGTTGAGCGCTACCTGCGGGCCGCGGCTGGTATCGCCGCCGACGACGGCCACCCCGGACTCCCGGGCCAGCTCAGTCATACCCTGGTAGAGGGCCCGGACGCTATCGACCTCGGTATCGTCGGGGAGCGCCAGCGAGACCACGGCGTATCTTGCCAGGCCGCCCATGGCGGCGATATCGCTCAGGTTAACCGCCAGTGCCTTCCAGCCTAGCTCCCGCCAGGGGGTGACATCCAGGGAGAAGTGGACGTCCTGGATAAAGGAATCAACCGTGACCAGTTGAAGTGCGGCATCGCCCCGCCAGGCTGCGGCATCGTCGCCGATGCCGATTACAAGGTCCCGCCCGGCGGGGGTCTCCTTCGTCTGCGTGGGCGCCACGATTTCCGCGATAAGCCCTATCAGCCCGAATTCGCCCAGTTCCGAGACCTTCACAGGCAGATTATAGCACGCCCAGATTCGGGCTAACAACCGGAAACCTAGCCATAAGCGGCGAAAGCTGCTATATTCTTTATGGAACGCCTGACGCCTCCAGCGCAGTCAAGGTTCAGGGAGAAAAGACGAATTGAAAGCAGACACGCTTGAGATGGAGACCAAGCGGCTGCTGCGCCGCTACGGTCTCCGGGCCAAAAAGGGCCTGGGGCAGCACTTCCTTACCGATGAAGGCGTGCTTAAAGCGATTATCCAGGCTGCCGAGCTGGCCCCTGATGATATTGTCATCGAGGTCGGCCCCGGGCTGGGGGTGCTCACCAGGGAGCTCGCCGGCCGGGTAGCCCGGCTGTTTACCGTCGAGCTGGACAGTAACCTGGCTTCCGTCCTGGAGAGAAGCCTGGCCTCCCGGCGTAACGTGAGCGTTATCAACGGCAATATCCTGGAGGTTGACCCGGCGTCCCTGCTGGGGGAGGTGCCGGCGGGTCTTCCCGGCCTTACCGGCGACTACCTAAGCTATAAGGTGGTCGCCAACCTCCCCTATTACATTACCTCCCCCGTGCTGCGTCATTTCCTGACCGCACATATAAAACCCCGGGTGATGGTGGTCATGGTGCAGAAGGAGGTCGCTGAGGCCATTACCGCCGGGCCGGGACGGCTGAGCCTCTTAAGCCTGAGCGTCCAGCTCTACGGCCGGCCGGAGATAGTGAGCCACGTGCCCGCCCGGTGCTTCTACCCGGCCCCGGAGGTCGCTTCGGCGATACTGAAGATAACGGTTCACCCCAAGCCGGCGGTCGAGATTAGCGACGAAGACAGCTTCTTCAGCCTGGTGCGGGCGGGCTTCAGCGCGGCCCGTAAGCAGCTGGCTAACTCCCTGGCGCAGGGGCTCAGGCTCCCCAAGGCCGAGGTCTTGCCCCGGCTGCAGCAGGCGGGCATAGCCCCCCAGCGCCGGGCGGAGACGCTTACCCTGGAAGAGTGGGCTGGGCTGTGGCGGGTCTTCCACCAGCTAAAGGAGGGCCGGACGGGATGCTGACCGTTTTTGCCCCAGCCAAGGTAAACCTCACCCTGGAGGTGCTGGCCAGGCGCCCGGACGGCTTTCACGAAATCCGTAGTGTTGCCCAGACCGTAGACCTGGGTGACAGTCTCCGTCTTGAGCTAGGCGACAGGGTCGAGTTTCGCTGTGCCGACCCCGGGTGGCTGGCGTCGGAGAGCCTGATAGCCAAGGCCGTTAGCCTGCTGTGTGAGCAGACCGGCTGTAACCGGGGGGTAACGATAACCCTGGATAAGCGTATCCCGCTACTCTCGGGGTTGGGTGGGGACTCTAGCGATGCCGCGGCGGTGCTGCGCGGCCTGAACCGGCTCTGGGGGCTGGGTTTAGCTCAGGAAGAGCTATCCGAGCTGGCCAGCCGGCTGGGTAGCGACGTAGCCTTCTTTCTCCACGGCGGCACGGCCCTTCTCAGCGGCCTGGGCGAGGTGGTGACGCCGCTTCCGCCGCTCGGTAGAAGGTGGCTCGTCCTGATGCTGCCGCCGGTAGCCAGGGCACCGGGAAAGACCGGCCGTCTCTACGCCAGTCTTACGCCTGAGCACTACAGCGACGGGGGGGCCAGTATGGAGCTGGCCGAACGGATAGCCAGGGGTGGGGAGGTAGCCGCCGGTATGCTCGGTAACGTGTTCGACCGGGTGGCGCCGGGCTGCTTTGAGGGGCTAGCTCTCTACCAGGAGCGCTTTCTTACCTCCGGGGCCTCCCAGGTTCACCTGGCCGGCTCGGGGCCGGCCCTCTTTACCCTGACCCGGGACCGGGCCCAGGCGGAGAGGATTCACCGCTCCCTCAGACGGCAAGGGCTCGAGTCCTATCTTGCCCGCAGCCTGGACGCCGCGGAATATACCTGAGGAACCGT
>CAZXVG010000131.1:2762-4029 GCA_964644205.1 uncultured Dehalococcoidales bacterium
GTTCAAGCGGGTGGAGTAGGGATTGACCGCCCGCTCTCTTTCGCCAGATTGACTATCAGCTTGATAAACCTGACCAGGGCACCAATCCCCATACCGATAGCAATCAGAATCATGATGACCACGGCCACGGTGGGCAGCGCCGCCGCGGCTCCCGCGTTAGGCACCACGCTGAAATCGAAGGGGAAAACCCGGAGGAAGGTTATCACCGTTATCATACCCAGGGTGTGGAGTACAATCAGGGTAATCTGGCGCACCAGATACCTGTCTTGGGCAATGGCGATGCTGTGCCCGATGATAGACAGAATCAGGGTTACGTTGAGGATGGGGAGCACCAGGCTGAGCTCCGGCGTCAGGAGGGGGTATACCTGCCAGCGGCTAAGGCCGTCTATGGCCTCGTGCGAGTAGACAGCGAAGTACCGGCTGAAGAAGTTGAAGAAGACCAGGAAGATAGCGCTCCAGACAATCGTCGCCACCGAGGCGGCAACCCTGCTGGCACGGGTGCCCTCAAGGTAAGAGTCCAGACCGGTTTTGGCTGCTGGCGTCTCCTTGGGAGCGGGGGGCGGGGCCGGCTTACTGGGGGCATGTGCCTCCGCCAGCGGCAGCTCTCCTTCCTCGAGACCATCCAGCTTGGCCAGTAGCTTCTGGGCAAGCTCCCCGAAGAGCGCCAGCTTCAGCAGGCGGCCGTGATAGGTCTGGTACATCATGACAATCCACAGAACGATGCTGATTGCCATGAAGACCCCGAAGACGATACTGGCCACGAGCCACTGCGGCTGAAAGAGCCAGTTCCAGCCCGTACCCAGCCACCAGGGTGCCCAACCACGAACGGCATCGGCGATGGCTATCACGATTTGCAGGATACCGAAGGTGACCAGGGACTGCATGGCGTGAAACCGTACGACCTTGTTCTTACGCTCGATGATGAGAAAGATGATGCCCGTTACCCAGATTCCCAGGTAGCACAAAAGACCGGCCGTTTCCGGCTTCAGGCTGGTGCTTGAGCCCGTGTCGCCTTCGGACTCAAGCCGTGCTTTCTCCTCCTCGTAGATTTTCCTTCGCTCCTTCGGGGATAGCTCCATCTCCAAGCCCTCCTCGCGGATTTATTTAGGCGCGGGTTACCGCTCCATTATAGACTATACCGCCTCCCCCAACCACTCCCTGAGCAGTGCCTCCTCATCCCGCCGGCTGGCCACCTGGCCGTTCAGCCGGGCATCACGCAGCCGCTCCAGGAATTCCCTGACCCGGGGGCCGGGGGGGACACCCATGC
>CAZXVG010000132.1:0-4004 GCA_964644205.1 uncultured Dehalococcoidales bacterium
GCCAGGCTCTGCCGGCCCGCCGCTAGCTCCTTAGCCATCTCGGCCAGCCGGTGGCACTCGTCGACGCCGCGCTTTAAGCCCAGGAGGTTACCCTCTATCGGCTGCTCACGGCCCCTGGTATCGCCGGGGGCAATGACCATCTCTTCCTCACCGGAGTAGAGGCTGGGGAAGCTGTCGAGGCTGGCGCCGGGGTTTTGCCCGTAGTGAAGCGCCACCGCCCCGATGTTTATCAAGTAGCAGCGGGTCGAGCGGTGCCGGTCAACGGCAATGTGAGAGCCGTCGGTGGCCAGAATGGTGAACTCGCCGGGGGCGGGGGGCGGCGGGTAACGGCGGTCAAGGGGCTCCACCGGGCCGGCCACCAACCAGGTGGTCCGGGCGGCGCTAATCTTACGGCTGAGGCGGCTTACGTTATCGGCCTGCTTATGGAGCTCGGCCAGGGCGAACCGGAGGTGCTTCTCCCTCTCGGCGCCGTCGGCCTTAAAGCGGGCTATCATAGCGCCCACCTGAGGGAACACCTTATCCATATCCAGGGGCACGGCGCCGTCTCCTTCCCCGGCTTAAAGAGCGGGACGCTCTCCCGCCATTCTCACTAATTGCCCTATTATAGCATTTATGCCCGCAAAAACAATTTCCCCCGGGCCCTTTGTGAACGGCGGCGCTAATCGGTGCTATAATGAGACCCGAAGCCGTCGCCCATCCCTTGAGATAAAACCGCATCCGGAAAGGTGCTTATGATTCCCTTTTTATCCAGCGTGGCCGTAATCTCGCTATCCGGGGTCATGATGCCCGGCCCGATGTTCGCCGTTACCGTAGCCCGGAGCTACCGCTCCCAGACGGCCGGACTCAAGATGGCCCTGGGGCACGCTATCGTCGAAGTCCCCCTGATGCTGCTCATCTATTTCGGTCTGGCGCGCTTCTTCAACCAGGAGCCGGTCCAGGTCGCCCTGTACCTGGTGGGCGGCTCTATCCTGGTATGGATGGGTATTTCCATGTTCCGCAAAAGGGGGCGCCCCGTGGACGAGGGCCGTGAGACGAGATATAACTCCGTGGTCGCCGGGGTGATTACCAGCGCCGCCAACCCCTTGTTCTTCCTGTGGTGGGCCGCCGTGGGCAGTATGCTGGTCATGAAGTCCCTCAGCTTCGGCCTGACCGGCTTTATCCTGCTGATTACGGTCCACCTGGCCTGCGATTTCGGCTGGCTGTTCTTTATCTCCACGGTCGTCTACCGCACCAAGGCAATGTGGCAGGAAAAATTCCGGGTGGGGCTGCTTACGGCCTGCAGCCTCTTGCTCATCGGCTTCGGGGGGTGGTTCCTCTCCTCCGGCATCAGGCTTCTGGTCTAGCCCCGCAATCGCGTTGTCCCCGGGAAAGCACTTCTGGTATCATGGAAAGCGGGGAGCGCTACTAAAAAGGAAGTGGTTATGAAGGTAGGTTACGTTTACGACCCGGTTTATTTAGAGCACGACACCGGCGAGCACCCGGAGAACGCCTCTAGATTAGAGGCGATTATGTCCCGCCTCGAAGAAAGCGGCCTCACGAAGAGGCTGTATCACATCCCGGCCCGCGCCGCCACCATCGAGGAGCTCGCCCTGGTACACCAGAACGACTATATCGCCTACGTGCAGGCGGTAGTCAAGAACGGCGGCGGCTGGCTCGACCCCGATACCGTGGCCTCGCCCGGCTCCTTCAAGGCCGCCCTCTATGCCGCCGGCGGTCTGATTAAGGCCACCGAGGTGGTCATGACCGAAGGTGGTTATGCCTACGCCCTGGTGAGACCCCCGGGCCACCACGCTACGGCCACCCAGGCGAAGGGCTTCTGCATCTTTAATAATGTGGCTATCGCCGCCCGCTACGCCCAGACCAGGCTCGGCCTGGAGCGGATAGCCATCGTTGATTTCGACGTGCATCACGGTAACGGCACCCAGGAAACCTTCTACCGCGACCCCAGTGTGCTCTATATCTCGACGCATGAGTTCCCGCTGTACCCCGGCACCGGCGCTATGGAGGAAACGGGCAGCGGAGACGCCAAGGGCACCACGGTCAACATCCCGCTGCCGGCAGGGAGCGGCGACGTCGAGTACCTCAGGGTATTCGAGGAGATAATCGTGCCCGTGGTCAGGCGCTTTAAGCCACAGCTTATCCTGGTCTCCGCCGGTTATGACGGGCACTGGTCAGACCGGCTGGCCATGATGGACCTGAGCGTCACCGGCTATGCCGAGATAGCCGTGATTATCAAGGAGCTGGCCGATGAGCTGTGCCACGGACACCTTGTCTTCACCCTGGAGGGCGGTTACCCCCTGGCATCGCTGGCGGCCTCGGTCAAGGCTACCTTCGATGTGCTGCTCGGTGAAAGCAGGATTGACGACCCGCTGGGCCCCCCACAGTCCGGGCTCAAGCTGCGCGGCTTCGGCCCCCCCGACATCACCCCCCTGATCGAGTCGCTGAAGAAGCTACACAAGCTGACATAAGGCCGTCCGTCGGGGATAATGCTGCCTTCGAAGTCCTCTTAAAGAGCGTCGGGGCTAGTAGCTGCCTTTGAAGTCCTCTTAAAGAGCGTCGGGGCTAGTAGCTGCCTTTGAAGTCCTCTTAGAGAGCGGCGGGGCTAGTAGCTGCCTTCGAAGTCCTCTTAAAGAGCGTCGGGGCTAGTAGCTGCCTTCGAAGTCCTCTTAAAGAGCGTCGGGGCTAGTAGCTGCCTTCGAAGTCCTCTTAAAAAGGTGGCGCCAGCCCCCCTTCTCCCAGACGACGAGCAGGTTGGGGGCGATACACACCGAGCTGAAGGTTCCGGCCACGATGCCGATTAGGAGCACCACGGCAAAGTTCTGAATGCTCGAGCCGACAAAGAAGAGCAGGGCCAGGACGACGAACAGGGTAGTCAGGCTGGTATTCAGAGACCGGCTCAGGGTCTCCACCAGGCTGCGGTTGACCACCGTCTCGAAGTCGCTGCTTACCCCTCTTATTAGATTCTCCCTGATTCGGTCAAAGACGACCACGGTGTTGTTGACGCTGTAGCCGACCACGGCCAGGATGCCGGTGATGAACATCAGGTTAATCTCCCAGCCTAAAATGCCGCCGAGCACGGCGAAGATGCCCAGGGCCACCAGGACATCGTGCCCCAGGGCGATGATGGCACAGGCGCCGTAGCGGAAGGGCTTGGGCATCTTGCGGAAGGCCCAGGTGATATAGAGCAGGATACCTACGGCGGCCACGGCAATGGCGATACCGGCATTGCGCGTTGTCTCCGAGGCAACCATGGGCGATACCGAGTAGAACTCGGCCTCGGAGACCTCGCCGAAGCGGGCAGCCAGGCCTGCTTCAAGCTGGTCTTTGGCCTGGTCGCTCAGCTCGCTGGTGCGGATGATGAAATCACCCTCGCCGGTGTGCTGCACAATGGCCCCGCCGTAGCCCAGGTCAGCCAGCTCCTGATTCAGGTCGGCCTCGCTCACGGGCTGCTCGAAGCTAACCGTGAGCAGCGAGCCGCTGGAGAGCTCAATCCCGGACTTAAGGCCGAAGTGCCCCAATGAGATAATACAGAAGAGGATAACCGCCCCGGCGGCTACGAAGAACCAGAACCTCTTACCAACGATATCAGTCATTTTTCCTTCCCGAATAGACGCTGAACAGCGCGACCTTCTGCGCCAGCCGGGTGCCGGCAAAGATGCGCAGGAAGGTGCGCGTGACGACCACGGCGCTGAACATACTTACCGCCACGCCGATAGCCAGGGTTATGGCAAAGCCCATAACCGGGGTGCTGGCAATAATGCTGCTCCCCAGCCAGTAGAGGATAGCGCAAACAATGAAGGTGGTTATGTTGCTGTCCCGGATGGCCGGCCAGGCGCGGTTAAAGCCGCTTTCGATGGCCGCCCCCAGCGTCCGCCCCAGCCTCAGCTCCTCCTTCATACGCTCGAAGATGAGCACGTTGGCGTCCACCGCCATGCCGATGGAGAGCACGAAGCCGCCGATACCGGCCAGGGTCAGGGTAACCGGCACCAGCTTGAAGATAGCCA
>CAZXVG010000133.1:0-3969 GCA_964644205.1 uncultured Dehalococcoidales bacterium
CCTGAGTGGGTTGCCCCATTCGGGAATCCCCGGCTAGGCTTGCTCGACAGCTCACCGAGGCTTTTCGCAGTCTTGCCACGCCCTTCTTCGGCCCTTGATACCAAGGCATCCACCATGTGCCTTAACCGCTTGACCTGCTTCAGGATTGATATTAGACTCCATATTCAGTTGTTAAGGTGCCATACATACGAAAACGGCTCGGTGATTCCCCACCAAGCCGTCGCCTGGTTATTAATCACCACGATATTCTCTATGTGATAACCGTGCTCATCGTTTCCTTCATCCTCACCTGTGAGCTAATCGTAGCATAAAAGAGTGACCTTGTCAAACAGAAATAGGGGGCTTTAAGGAAAAAGAAAAGAGCGGCCCGCCGGTAGCGAAAGGCGGCTAACCTTGCCAGGACACCGCCAGGGCACTATAATCTTAAGTCCGAGAGAGGGCCGGCGGCGATGATAAAGGATAATGAATGAAAATCACCGTTATCTATGACAACTGCTCCGCCCGGCCGGGGCTGAAAACGGGCTGGGGGTTTTCCTGCCTCGTCGAGGTTGGTGACGCTTCACCGCTTCTCTTCGACACCGGCGCCGACGGGGCTACCCTGCTCCACAACATGGCAAGTCTCGGTATCGACCCGCAGGGAATAGGCTCAGTCGTCCTGTCTCACGCCCACGGCGACCACACCGGCGGCCTCAGCGGAATCTTAAAGAAGAACGGGCACGCTGAAATCTACGTACCGGCTTCGCTTACGGTAAGGCTGACGGGAAGAAAGGTCACCCCGCTAAGCCGGCCCACCCTGATTATGAAGGACGTCTTTTCCACCGGCGAGCTAAGGGGAGGAGAACAGTCGCTGGCCGTCAGGACGGGGCGGGGTGTCCTGGTCGTCACCGGCTGCTCCCATCCCGGTGTCGGCGCTATCCTTAACGCGGCGTCAAGCTACGGCGAGCTCTACGGGATTATGGGCGGACTCCACGGCTTCAGCGACTTTGAGCGGCTGCGCCGCCTCCCGCTGATATGCCCCTGCCACTGCACCCAGTATAAATCAAGACTCCGGGAGCTCTTTCCCGAGCAGTACCTGGCCTGCGGGGCCGGGCTTACGCTTGAGATTTAGCCCGGAGCCGGAGTAACCGGCGAAAGGGCCCTATTTAAACTCCCGCCGCGACAGAACCGCGAGTATCAGGGCCGGTATCCCCAGGGGGAAAACCGTCAGAGAGCAGATAGCCCCGGCCAGGACCAGCCCCCACAAGCGCCGCCGGAGAGCAAATATGCCCCCGATTATGGCCACCACGGCCGCCGGCCACCACCGGCCGCCTAGTAGCTACCGGCTGCCCGACAAGCGCCGCCGGCGCCGGCTCTTCAACCGGAGCCGCTACCGGCCGGGAAATACCTCCGGGGACGACACCGGAACCGGCGGTCAGCTTCGCCTGGATACGTTCAAACTCGCTATTCAGGGCCTGATAGCCCATAACCCCTCCGGAAACGCCGCTCATGCCCTTAGCCATGTCCAGGCACACCAGCTTCGATTCCGGGTAAATCCTGAACCGGAACCGGTAGCGTTGCGCCAGGCCGCCGAAGATGATACGCCGGGCCCCGCTCCCCTTACCGTAAACGCCGTCCTGGGGGGTACCCTCTTCCAGCTTGTACCCCTCGGCGGCAAAGAAAGAGCCCAGGCTGCTCGCCAGGCTGGCGCAGTCCGTTTTTTCAAAAAGATAGGCGATGCCCTCTGGGTTTCCCGTGCGGAGACCAACCTGGCGTTTAAGGCTTGGTAACGCTCAGCAGGGCCCTTGTCTACTTCCGGTTTAGCCGCCGTCTTCCCCAGCGAGATTTCATTAGCACAGCGACTGCAGTAGGTCTTTCCTTCCAGGACTACCCGGCACTGCAGGCAAATCAACCGCCCGCAGCCCACGCACCCGGAAACAGCCTCAACCTCCGGGTGATAAGCGCACTTCCCGGCCATGTCCCCACCCCCCTTCCACGTCGATATTCCGGCTCAGGGCATAAGCTACTTCATCGCCTTGACTGCTATCTCAGCCGCATTGACCATGTGATAGGCAATCGGTGATGCCGTCAGGGCGGGGTGGGTACCCATCTGGAAGAGGGCCATATCGTAGGCGGTAACCGAGTGCTGGATGCAGGCGCCGATGAGATTCATCAGCTCCCCGATGCTGCTCCCGCCCGAGGCGCCGCCGCCGAGCAGCAGGCCCTTCTCCTTACAGAATATCAGCTTCAGATTGACATTGGCCACCCCGGGCATACTGCCCGGATGCCGGTCCGGCCCCGTCGATTGACCAACCACCACATTGTATCCCTCTCTCCTGGCGGCGGTCTCCCCGAGACCGGCACAGCCAAAAGCCCGCTCACCGACTATGGTGCAGAAAACGCCGACAGCGCCGGGGTTCGAGTAACAGACACCGTAGAGATTGGCCCCGGCCACCCGGGCCTCCCCGGTAGCGATGGAGGCCAGCATGAGCCGGCTCAGCTTGCCGCTGAAGAAGGAGACCTTCTCCGCGCAGTCGCCGCAGGCGAACACGTTCTCGTCGCTCAGCGCCCGCATGTGCCGGTCGACACGGATTCCCCCGGTCAGCCCTATCTCCAGACCGGCCGCCTTCGCCAGCCGGGTATCCGGCCTGGCGCCAACGCCGATGATAACCATGTCGGCCGGGAGCTCCTGGCCGTCGGACAGCTTAACCCCGCTGACCTTGCCGTCGCCCGTGATGGAGGTCACCTTCTTATCGGTAAGCACCTTGATGCCCCTCTCCACGAGCACATCCTGGGCCTCCTGGCAGAACTCGCCGTCGAGGGCAAGCTGAAGGCAGCGGGGCAGTATCTCAACAATGGTCACGCTGCAGTCCTGACAGTCGCGGTGCTTGCGACACTCGTCGGCAAACTCGACCCCGATGAAACCGCCGCCGACTATGACCACCTTCTTAACCTGATTCATGGTGTCCAGCATCCGGTTCAGGTAGGCAACGTCCTTCTTTACGCTGAAGACGTTTTCCTTGTCCAGGCCGGGGATTGGTAGCTCCAGCGGCTGGGAACCGGTAGCCAGCACCAGCTTATCGTAGCCAACCTCCTCACCATCGGCCAGGGAGACCACCTTCTTGTCACGG
Source organism: uncultured Dehalococcoidales bacterium (assembly GCA_964644205.1). Classification (GTDB taxonomy): domain Bacteria; phylum Chloroflexota; class Dehalococcoidia; order Dehalococcoidales; family UBA5760; genus UBA5760. The sequence continues at coordinate 3,108 of CAZXVG010000133.1, forward strand.
TCCACGCCGACCGCTTCGCCCTTCAAGAGCTCGATGCCATTCTTTTCCAGCAAGGCATCGGGGATGAGGTTCTTCTCGGGAGAACCAACCGTACCGAAGACGTAGGGTATACCGCAGGGAACCAGCACCTTATCCTCTCTGCGAATAAGGATGACGCTCCTGTCCGGATAGCGTCGCCGGCAACTTATCCCGGCCGTGGGCCCGGCGGCGCTGCCACCAACGATGACGACATCGGCCTTCTTCATTATGCACCCCCAATTTAATGATTTGTAGTGTTGGGGCCTCGACACCCAACCGTCCGTATTGTAAACCGTCGCCCAAGTAACGCGCAACCTCCTACCTGCCAGACACCTAAGGATTAAGCAGCGCCGTGAGTAACCCGCCCCTGTAACCGGAGACTTGACAAGAGCCCCCAAATCATTCTATTATGGTCATAAGGGCAAAATATAAACGTAATTCTACTTATAATTATGCCCTTAACCCGGTGTGAGGTTAGGGATATGGGTAGACACAGGCGCTGGCGGCGGGTAGACTTTCTGCCGCCGGTAAGCTACTTCAAACCGGCGGGGGTGCGGCTGGCACACCTCGAGGAGGTACGGCTCCGCATCGAGGAGGCGGAGGCGCTCCGCCTCAAGGACCTGGAGGGCCTTGAGCAGGACGAGTGCGCCCGGAAGATGAGCGTCTCGCGCACCACCTTCGCCCGGATACTGCTCTCGGCGCGGCGGAAGGCGGCGGACGCCCTGCTCAACGGAAAGGCAATCAGAATCGAAGGCGGAAACTACGAGATGGCGGTGAGGCACTTCCGCTGCGAGCAGGGCCACGAGTGGGAGGTGCCCTTCGAGGTCATGGTCAAGGAGCCGCC
>CAZXVG010000134.1:0-3966 GCA_964644205.1 uncultured Dehalococcoidales bacterium
CCATCGTCGGCATGCGCCTGGCGACCTCAATGATAATGCAGAACGCCTCCGAGGTGCTGGCCTACGGCACCGCCGTGGTGCTGGAGTAGGCCGGGAGCTTAAGAACGCCCTCTCCGAAAACATGAATTCCGGCGATTTACCGATGAAAGCAGCACCAAAAACCAGCGTCTTAGCGGAGCAACTGGAGCGCCTGCCAGCCAGCCCCGGCGTCTACCTCATGAAGGATGCCGGCGGGGGCATTCTCTACATCGGCAAGGCAGCCAGCCTGCGCAGCCGGGTACGGTGGTACTTTGCCGCCGGGCAGAAGCTCTCCCCGAAGCTGGAACGGATGGTAAGCCGGGTAAGCGAGCTCGACTTCTTCATCACCGCCTCCGAGCAGGAAGCCCTTATCCTGGAGCTAAACCTGATAAAGAGGCACCGCCCGCCCTATAACGTGCGCCTCAAGGACGATAAGACCTTCCCCTACCTCAAGATAGACGTCGCCAGCGACTGGCCCCGGGTCTACGTCACCCGCCGCCTCGAGGAGAACGGAGGGCGCTACTTCGGGCCCTTCGCCAGCGCCCGGTCGGTACGCCGGACGCTCAAGGTGCTCAAGGAGATATTCCCCTTCCGCTCCTGCTCCCGGATAATCACCGGCAGCGACCCCCGTCCCTGCCTCGACTACCACATCAAGCGCTGCCTGGCGCCCTGTATCGGCGCCGTGAGCCAGAAGGAATACGCCGGGGTGATAAAGCAGATTGTCCTCTTCCTCGAAGGCCGGCAGGAGAGCGTCATCCGCGAGCTCAAGCGCCAGATGGCGAGAGCGGCGGAGGCCCTGGACTTCGAGAGGGCGGCCCGGCTCCGCGACCGCATCGAGGCGGTGGAGAGGGTTATCGAGGGGCAGCGGATTGCCACCACCGTCCGGGGCGAGCTGGACGCTATCGCCTTCGCCCAGGACGGAAACCAGGCCTACGTCCAGGTCTTCTTCATCCGCAGCGGTAAGCTGGTGGGCCGGGAGAGCTTCACCCTGGAGGGCACCCGTTCCGAGGAGCCATCCCAGATTATGGCCAGCTTCATCAAGCAGTTCTACGCTCAAGCGTCCCACATCCCCCCGCAGCTCCTGCTCCAGCACCCGGTAGCCGACCAGAACGCCATCGGGGAGTGGCTCGCGGCTCGAAGGCGAGGTAAGGTCCGACTTCAGGTGCCCAAGCGCGGGGCGAGGAGACAGCTCATGGACATCGCCGCCGAGAACGCCCGGCGCGGCCTGGAGCAGCTCAAGATTAAACAGATGGCGGCGCCCAGGGTAATCACCGCCGCCCTGGAGGAGATACAGCACGAGCTCCACCTGCCCCGGCTGCCCTCCCGCATGGAGAGCTACGACATCTCCAACATCCAGGGGAGGCTGGCGGTGGGCAGCATGGTGGTCTTCGAAGAGGGGAAACCGAAACCGGCCCACTACCGGCGCTTCAGAATCAAGACGGTGCCTGGAGCTGATGACTACGCCATGCTCCACGAGGTAATAAGCCGCCGCTTTAAGCGCCTGAGCGATGCCTCCGACGCCTGGGCTACCCGGCCCGACCTGGTACTGATTGACGGCGGTAAGGGACAGCTAAATGCGGCTCTCTCCGCCATGTCCCAGGTCGGCGCCGAGTCGATACCCGTAGCCAGCCTGGCTAAAGAGAACGAGCTCGTCTTCATCCCCCAACAGTCACCGCCGATTAACCTCTCGCGCCGCTCGCCGGGGCTCAAGCTACTGGAACGTCTCCGCGACGAAGCCCACCGCTTCGCCCTGGGCTACCACCTGAAAACACGCCGTAAGCAGGGCATCGCTTCGGCCCTGGACGGCGTCCCCGGCATCGGGCCGAAACGTAAGCGGGCCCTCTTAAGGCGCTTCGGCTCGCTCCGGGGAATACGCGACGCCTCCGAAGAGGAGCTGGCCGCCACCGAAGGCATAACCAGGGACGTCGCCCGCAGGCTAAGGCAGTACCTGTGACCAGCCGCCGCAGCTTGAAGAAAAAGGGAGTGTCATAAGCGAAAATGCCGGCCAATCTACCGCCACAATACTTCGAGGCTGAGAAGAGATTCCGCACCGCCAGGAGCCCGGAGGAGAAGATTATGGCCCTGGAAGAGATGCTGGCCATCATGCCCAAGCACAAGGGCACCGACCACCTCAAGGCCGACCTGAGACGGAAGATTGCCAAGCTAAGCCAAGAGGCGGAGAGGAAATCGGGGGCTAAGCGGGCCTCGATGCTCATCGAGAAAGAGGGGGCCGCCCAGGTGGTGGTCGTCGGTATGCCCAACGCCGGTAAGTCCCGGCTGGTGGCCAGCCTCACCAATGCCTCGCCCGTCGCCGCCGAATACCCCTTTACCACCCAGCGAGCCACCCCGGGCATGATGGACTTTGAGAACATCAAGATACAGCTCGTCGATACCCCGCCGCTTACCGAGCAGCCCGCCGAGTGGTGGCTGCGTAACACCATTATCCGGGCCGACGGCATCGTCATCGTGGTCGACCTGAGCGGCCAGCCGCTAGCCCAGATGGAGACCATCCTTACACAGCTAGCGGAGATGAGGGTCGGCATCGGCGATATCAAGACCGGCGAGGAAGACAGTCTGATTCTGCACCCCAAGAAGGCTATAGTCATCGCTAACAAGGTAGACCTGGGTAACAGCGAGGGCTACCTCGCCTTGAGAAACAGATACGCCGCCCGGGTTTCGGTCAGTGCCGTCTCGGCCGAGCAGGGGAACGGGCTGGAGCTGCTGAGGCACGAAATCTTCAAGATGCTGGATATTATCCGGGTGTATACCAAGGCGCCCGGCAAGAAGGCCGAGCTTGACGACCCTATCATCCTGGACAGGGGGAGCACCCTCGAGGACGCCGCCCAAGAGGTGCACAAGGACTTCCGCGCCAAGCTGAAGTACGCCCGCATCTGGGGCTCGGGGAAGCACGACGGGGTGATGGCGAAACGAGACCACGTCCTTCGCGACGGTGATATAATAGAGCTACACATGTAAGATACCGAGCCGTCATCTTGGCTTAAAAACCATATTTAACAGGGGGTGTAAAGATGTCGCCTAAACTTAAGAGGCTGGTAACTGCGGTTGCCTGGATTCTCTTTGTTTTCGGGCTTATGAGGCTCCTGATCGGTCTGGTCTACGCCTTCGGTTCGGGCCCTGGGGCACCACCGACGCACGCCTTCTATGATTTCGCCGTCGGTGTCGGCAGCCTTATTCTGTCGGCGGTGGCCATAAAGATAAGGAAGTCCCTGGAGTAAGGGCACCGTCACAGCCGTCTCCCGCTCAGTAGCCGGTAACACCTGGCAAAGAACCAGGCCAGGCACGGAACTAGGTTGTGTTTTATAATTAATATAGTATCCTTCCCGTAAGGAGGTAGGCCAGATGCCGAAAGCCATCGTTATCTATGAGTCTATGTTCGGGAACACCAAACGCGCCGCCGAGACGATTGTCGCGGGGATGAAAGAGGCCGGGGTTGAAGCCGCTATGAACACCCCGAAAGAGCTCGCCGAAAAAGAGCTCGCCGGCTTTGACGCCATCGTGGTGGGTTCGCCCACCCACATGGGGGGCGCCACCAGGGGCATACGCAGGTTTATCGACAGGCTGGGGAAGCTTAAGCCGGAGGGAAAGATGGTGGCGTTTTTCGACTGCCATGCCAGTCCGGAACCGGGGAAGGCCATTGGCAAAATGGAAAAGCAACTCGCTGAGAAGGCCCCCGGCCTGAAGCTGGCAACCCCCGGTCTTTCTCTCCGGGTCGAGGGGATGCGGGGCCCTATTTCAGAAGGCGAGCTCCCCAAGTGCCGGGAGTTCGGGATTATAATCGCTAACCGGCTTCAAGGCTAAGGGATGTTCGCTCCCTCAGCCCCGAAAGCCGGCTGGCAAACTCATCTTATTAAAGCGCCTTTAGCTTGGACAGGCGCTCGCCCCGCTTACGGCTAATCAGCATAAAGGCCCGGGGCACGTCGGCCATCA
>CAZXVG010000135.1:0-2612 GCA_964644205.1 uncultured Dehalococcoidales bacterium
AGGTTAAGACCATCAAGGAAAAGGACTTTATAAAAGTGCTCATGAGCGAGGTGGAGAGGTTATAGGGTTACGAAAAGGCATAATCATGCACGCTAACTAACATGCGGAGGAAAATAACCGCAGCCAGTAGTGTAGTATACTTACCTGGTCATACTAAGGCTGTCCGGTTAAAAGGGGAAGTTTGAAGGGGGTGAGGTAGCCATAAAAACAGAAGAGATTTCGCCGAAATCGAGACGTAACACGGCCCTCTTTGCCGCCTTCCTGGGGTTTCTGGGCATCCACCGCTTCTACCTGGAAAAGACGATAAGCGCCTTCGTGATGCTTGCTCTCGGCATCGCCGGGTTTTCCGTCCTGGGGACAGTCTTCAGTGTCATGTCCTATTATTATATCGAGTCTATATCCCCGATCATCGGGGCGATTACTATCTTTATCGCCCTGGGCATCTGGGCACTTATCGACTTTATCATTACCCTCGCCGGCAAAATGACGGACGGCGAGGGCAGAGCCGTCAAGAAGTGGTAAGGCCCCTTAAGGGAGAACATGAGTAGAAAGCGGAGGTAGCCTAATGGCAGGAAATCCACCGGAAATTTTTCGCCAGACCACTAGCATAACTTCTCTCGGTATGCTTTAATATTGGAAACTGCTTCTTAGCTCAGGACAGCAGATAAAAGAAGGAGGGGGACAAATGAACAGAACCTGGAAGGGAACGACCGCAGGTATCCTGACCCTAATCGGCGGTATTATCGGTATCGCAGCCGGTGGTCTAGCCCTAGCGGGCACCGCATTCTTGGGCGGACTCCTGGGAATGGGGTGGCTGGCGGGAATCGGTGGCGGGCTGCTGGCGCTGGGAATACTGGCCCTAATCGGCGGTATTACCACCCTGAAAAGGAAGTCGTGGGGCTTTTCCCTGGCCGGGGCGATTTTTGCCTTGTTCCCGGTCATCCCCCTGGGAGTGCTGGCCATCGTATTCGTATCCTTGGCCAAGAGCGAATTCGAATAGCCCCGAGAAACCGGTACCATCCTAACTAATAACCGGGGTAGCTTAGCTATCCTTTCGTATTCCCGGTACGAAAGGGTGAGTTACTTTGCGCTGTGCTATAGCTATAATAGAGAAATTGGCACACGGCGTGAGCCAGTAGCTAAACCAGTTAGTTCAGTAGCAAGGGAGGATAATGCATGGAAGGAAATAGAGCCAGACTAGGTGGGGTGCTGACCCTAGTGGCCGGAATTGTCGGCCTGGTTTCCGCCCTCATGTTCATGATAACCGGTGAGCCTTTGCAGATTGCGCTCGCCTTTCCGGCTACCGTTAGCGCCCTTAACGGTATGCCCAGCCTCATTCTGGGAATAATCGCCGTGGCCGGCGGCGGCTGCGCCATGAAGCGCAGAGCCTTCGGCTTTGCCTTAGCCGGGGCAGTCCTCAGCGTCGTGGCTACCCTCAACCTGGGGATAGTTATCATCCTGGGGATACTGGGTATCATCTTTGTCGCCATGGGCAAGAGCGAGTTCGTCTAGGCACAAAAGAACGAACCCTTATCTATAACCGACCGATTAAGATTCGGGCTGGCTAATCAGCCCGCCGCTACCTGGTAAGAGCCGGGGGGATAACGTCGCCGCCCACCGGCTCGCAAATCTAACCTAGACAGGACAAGCAGAGACATGCGCCTATCGAAGCTATTCGGGAAGACACAGCGAGAGATACCGGCCGAAGCCGAGACCGCCAGCCACCAGCTACTGCTGCGGGCCGGCATGATAGCTCAGGTAGCCGCCGGCGTGTACTCCTACCTGCCCCTGGCCTGGAGGGCACTCAAAAAGATAGAGAATATCATCCGGGAGGAGATGGACGCGGCCGGGGGGCAGGAGCTGATGATGCCCGTCCTCCAGCCGCTGGAGCTGTGGCAGGAAACTGGGCGAGACCAGGCCTTCGGTAAGGGGCTGTTTACCCTGTGCGACCGTAGAGACCGCAACCTGTGTCTCGGGCCGACCCACGAAGAGATTGTTACCAAGCTGGTCAGCCAGTATGTCAGGAGCTACCGCGACCTGCCCCTGCTCCTCTACCAGATTCAGACCAAGTTCCGCGACGAGCCCCGCCCCAGAGCCGGCCTGCTCCGGGTCCGCGAGTTCACCATGAAGGACCTCTACAGCTTTGATACCGATGAAGAAGGGCTCGCCCGTAGCTACAACCGGATGCTCGAGGCCTACCAGAATATCTATGCCCGCTGCGGGCTGCCGACACTGCTCGTCGAGGCCGACAGCGGGGCCATCGGCGGTAAGGACTCGCACGAGTTCATGGTGGTCACCGAGACCGGCGAGGACGAGGTCATCTACTGCCCCGAATGCCACTACTCCGCCAACGCCGAGAAGGCGCAGAGCGTCAAGGGCGAGGCGCCCGATGAAAAGCCGCTGCCCCTAGAAGAGGTAAAGACGCCGGGCGCGGCCACCATCGAGGAGGTATCCAGGTTCCTGGCCATAGCGCCGAGCCGCACCCTGAAGGCGGTCTTCTACATCGCCGACGGTGAGCTTATCTTCGTGGTTATCCGGGGCGACCTTGAGGTAAACGAGGTAAAGCTGAAGAACGCCCTGAAGTGCTACGAGCTCCGCCTGGCCACGGAGGC
>CAZXVG010000135.1:2712-3930 GCA_964644205.1 uncultured Dehalococcoidales bacterium
CCCGACGGCTTAAGCCACCCGATTGTCATGGGCTGCTACGGAATCGGCCTGGGCCGGCTGCTCGCCGCCGCCATAGAGCAGAACCACGACGATAAGGGCATCGTCTGGCCCCCCTCAATCGCCCCTTACGACCTCTACCTCTGTCCCCTCTATTTCGACAACCCTGAGGTAGCCGCCGCTACGGAACGGCTCTATAACGAGCTTACCCAGGCCGGCTGGGAGGTACTCTTCGACGACCGGGTGGAGTCCCCCGGGGTGAAGTTTAACGACGCCGACCTCCTGGGGATGCCCGTCCGGGTTACGGTTAGCCCCCGCACCCTTGAGAAAGACAGCGCCGAGGTAAAACGGCGCCCCGAGAAGCAGGCCGAGGTGGTACCCCTGGCAGAATTAGCGGCGAGGCTCAAGGAGATTACCGGCGCAGGCTAGCCCCGAGCTCACGGGACAGCTTGTCCAGAATCTGCCGCTGCACCTCATCGACCTCGGCGTCGGTCAGGGTATGCTCCGGGGAGCGAAAGACGATGCGGTAGGCAAGCGACTTCTTGCCCGCCGGGACCTGTTTCCCCCGATAGGCATCAAATATCGTTACCCGGACCACCAGGGGAAAGCCCTTGATAATCTCCTGGACGCGGGCATGACTTACCCGGTCATCAAGCACCAGGGCAATATCCCGCTCCACCACCGGGAAGCGGGCTACCGGCTGAAACGCCCGCTGCCCCACCGTGAAGGCTAGCAGCCGGGCGAGGCTTATTTCAAAGAGGCAGGCCGGCTCCGTAATCTCAAAAGCAGCCAGCACCTCGGGGTGCAGTTCCCCGATGATACCTACCCGGCTACCGGAGACGACTATCCCCGCCTGTCTGGCGGTATGAAGGCTCTGGTCGCTTGATTCCTCAAAGTCGGCGGCTATGCCCAGATGTGAAAGCAGGGCTTCGACCACCCCCTTGACATCGTAGAAGTTAAAGAGCTCATCGCCGCCGTGCCAGGAACGCTCCAGCCTGGGGCCGGACATCAGCCCGCAGAGCACCTCCGGCTCCTCGGGCAGGTCGTCCTTTTGTGCCAGATACACCTTACCCAGTTCAAAGAGCCTGACGCCGCCGTCCTCATGCCTCCGGTTCGAGGCCAGGGTCATAAGCAGGTTAGCCCGCAGATTGGGGCGCAGATACTCCTGCTCCAGGGTCATGGGGTTGGCTACCCGCAGGGGTGCCGCCCCGGGAGAACCCG
>CAZXVG010000136.1:0-3898 GCA_964644205.1 uncultured Dehalococcoidales bacterium
GCCATATAGTCCATGCTACCGCCATTCTAGCACCCGGCTTCGAAAAAGTGCAAACTGAGGCCGTCCGCTAGCAGAATAGAGAGAGATGGGGTATAATTGACTAAGCCCACTTAACTTAAGGAAGCAGCGTAAGTATAGCCGATGAGTAACCAATTCCGTCAGGTTCTGGCCGTCGTCCTCATCGCGGTCGGCGTCTTTTTTCTGTCACGGGCCACCGTGCAGAGCTCCGTGGTGGTCGGCAGCAGCATGGAGCCCAGCTTCGAGGACGGCCAGCGGCTGCTGGTCAACAAGGCCGTCTACCACCTCCGCGAACCCCAGAGGGGCGAGGTGATTGTCTTCCAGCCGCCCAGCGGGCACGGCCCCGACTTCATCAAGCGCATCATCGCCCTGCCCGGCGACACCATTGAGATAAAGGACGGCGAGGTCTACCTCAACGACCAGGCGATAGACGAACCCTACATTAAAGCCCACCCCTTATATACCATGGAGAGCCAGGAAATCCCCGAGGGGGAATACTTTGTACTTGGCGATAACCGTAATAACAGTAACGATTCCCACAGCTGGGGGACACTGTCCCGGGAAAAGATAATCGGCAAGGTCTGGATATCAGTCTGGCCGCCGGGGACTATCCCCAGCTATACCCTGGAGGGCTAGACGACTGGAAGGAGTGAGCCTCCCGGCTGTTAAATCTGGACGATGATAAAGAAGCTACTAAAAATCATGGGGCCGCTTCTGGTGCTCGGCCTCTCGGTACTGGGCCTAAGCACCCCCACCCTGGCCGGCCCGGAGGACTACGTCTGCGCCGTCTACTTTACCGGCATCGGCTGCCACTACTGCGAGATGAGCGGCCCGCTGATAACCAGAGAGCTACCTGAGGAATACCCCCAACTAATCGTCATCGAATACGAGATTTACGGCAAGGCGGAGAACGCCTCGGTATTCAGCGCCTACGTATCTAACTACAATACCGACTACGGCATCCCCCTGGTGGTTTTCGGAAAGGAGCAGCTCCTTCCCGGCTACAACCCGATTACGAGCCACATCCACGAATGGCTCGACGAAATGGAGGCTAATGACTGCCCCTTGAGCGACGGTAGCTCCCAGAGCTTCAGCGACCTCGACCTCACCTATCTACCCGGTTACCCCGTAATCTGGCACCAGGACAGGGTCTTAATCAAGGACGGCCCCCAGGGGGATAACGAGCTACTTAAGGCACTACTCACCAGCGAAAACCTGGACGATGTCCTGGAGGGCGTCGAATATGAACCCATCGAGGCCAGCGCGGTAGCCATCCCCGGAGGAGAGGTCGAGTTTGAGCACGGCATCACCGTCGGCGACTGGACCCTCCAGTGGAACGGCGAGGGCCTCACCCCGACCGAGCCGGTGACCCCAGTAGAGCCGACTACCCCGACAGAGCCGACCACCCCGGTAGAGCCAACTACCCCGGTAGAGCCAACCACACCGGTAGAACCAACTACCCCGGTAGAACCAACTACCCCGGTGGAGCCGACCACACCGGTGGAACCGACCACACCGACACTCACCCTGCCCAAGGTCCTGTCACTGGCCGCCGCCGATGCCGTAAACCCCTGCGCCTTTGCCGTGCTACTGCTCATGCTGGTCTCCATCACCACCTATAACCCGGGCAACCGGCGGAGCATTCTATATGCCGGGCTGGCCTTCATCGGGGCGGTGATAGCCATGTACTTCGTGTACGGCCTGCTTCTGGTCAAGTTTTATCAGGAAATCCAGCAGCTAAAGGGGGTCGGCGACTGGATTTATCGCGGCGTGTCGGTAGCCGCCATCGTCTTCGGGGCCCTGAACATCAGAGACTTCGCCAGATACAAGCCCGGGGGCATCGGCACCGAGATGCCCCTCTTCATGCGGCCCAGGGTCAAAAAGATAATAAACAACATAACCTCCACCAAAGGCGCCTTCGTCACCGGGCTGATTGTCACCTTCTTTCTCCTGCCCTGCACCATCGGGCCGTATGTTATCGCCTCCCAGATTATCGCCAGCGTGCCCCTGGCCCAGGGCGTGCCCATGCTCCTCCTCTACAACCTGGTCTTCATCGTTCCCCTGATAATCATCGTCGCCGGGGTCTTTCTGGGGACCAGCCGCATCCAGGACTTCTACAGCTGGAAGGAAAGAAACATCAGCAAGATGCACCTCGTCGCCGGCTGTATCCTGCTCGGGCTGGGGATATTCATGCTCCTGGAAAGCCTGGGAATAGTCGTCTTTCTGGGCGCCGCTTAGCTCCGGCCGAACTCCCTCTCGAGCTGCTCCAGACTTAAGTGAATCAGGGTCGGCCGGCCGTGAGGACAGGTATTGGGGAGAGAGGCCTGCTCCAGCTTACGCACCATCTCCCGCATTTCGTCATCGGTGAGCACCTGCCCCGCCCTGACCGCGCTGTGGCAGGCTAGAGACGCCGCCATTTTCTCCTCCCAGCCCTGACCGCTACCCGCGTCCAGTATCTCCCGTATCGCCCCCAGCCAGTCACCACCCGCCAGCAGGGCCGGCACCGAGCGCACCAGGAAGGTCCTGTCGCCGAAGGGCTCGATAAGGAACCCGAACTCGCTCAGCTTCTCAAGGTGGGCTTCGAGGACCTCGGCCTGGCGCGGGGTCACCTCAAAGGGCGCCGGCTCAAGCAGCGCCTGAACCTCTATCTCCCGGCGCGACCACCTCTCCTTGACCTGCTCAAAGAGGATGCGCTCGTGGGCGGCGTGCTGGTCGATAAGGTACAGCCCGCCCGGCCCCTCGGCGATGATGTAGCTCCCGAGGAGCTGGCCCACCACCCGCAGCACCGGTAGCGTCATGGCCGGGGTCGGAGACGCTGGCGACGCCACCCCACCCTCAACCACCGCCTGCGGCCACAGAAGCGGCGGCGCCGGAGACGAAGCCGGCCGGCCGGCCACCTCGCTAATCCGGGGCACCGGGGCCAGCTCCACCAGGGTCTGCCGTACCGCCCGCTGGACGGCGCCGAAAACAGCCGACTCGTCGCGGAACCTGACCTCGGTCTTGGTGGGGTGAACGTTGGCGTCCACCTCCCGGGGGGGCAGCTTTAGGTTAATGACGGCCACCGGGTGCTTCCCCGTCATGAGAAGCCCGTGATAGGCCTCCTCCACCGCCCAGGCTAAGGCGCGGTGCCTTACCCAGCGGCGGTTAACAAATATGCTCAGGTAATCGCGACTTGAGCGCCCTATCTTCGGCGAGCCGACCAGGCCGCTTACCGTAATCTCCGAGCCCTCAGCCCCGCCGCGCCAGGCCTGAGCCTTAATCTCAAGCGTATCCCGGGCCACCTCAAGCCCGTAGACCTCGGCCACGCTGTCCGCTAACTGCCCACTGCCCGGCGTGCGCAGCGTCACCCGGCCGTCGAGAGACAGGCTAAAGCGAACCTCGGGGAAGGCCAGAGCATAGCGGCTCACAATACCAGCGATGTGGCTAGCCTCGGTACCCGGAGACTTGAGGAACTTGAGCCGGGCCGGCACCTCTCGAAAGAGACCGCCGACGGCTACCGTAGTCCCCGGAGAGCGCCCCCGGCGGCCCCGGCCGGTAACCTCCCCACCCTTGAGGGTCAGGTAGGTACCGGTGGCATCCCCGGCGACACAGGTGGTAAGCTCCACCTCGGCCACAGCGGCGATACTGGCCAGCGCCTCGCCGCGAAAGCCGAGGCTCAGAACGGAGTCCAAATCTTCGAGGCCGGTTATCTTACTGGTGGTATGTCTCCCGAAGGCAAGCTCTACCTCATCCGCAGGAATCCCCGAGCCGTTATCGACCACCCGAATCAGGCTTACCCCACCCCCCCTGACCTCGACCGAAATCTGGGTGGCCCCGCTATCCAGGGAGTTCTCCACCAGCTCCTTAACCACCGAGGCCGGTCTCTCCACCACCTCGCCGG
>CAZXVG010000137.1:0-3691 GCA_964644205.1 uncultured Dehalococcoidales bacterium
GATATTGTTCTCCCGGCAGTAGTCCAGAACCCCGCTCTCCAGTCCGCGCTCCAGCATACTGTAGGGGTTTTGCACCGCGGCCACCGGATGAATGGCCTGGACGCGCTCGAGCTGGGCCACGTCAAAGTTCGAGGCCGCAGCGTAGCGAACCTTACCCTCTTTTATCAGCCGGGCGATTGCCTCCCAGGCCTCCTCAATATCTTCGTCGGGTATCGGCCAGTGGACGTGATAAAGGTCGATAACGTCTACCCCCAGCCTTCTCAGGCTATCCTCGGCCTCGGCCCGGATGCTCTCTTTCTTCAGCCGGTAAGATATCTTGCCCTGCGCATCACCAATCAGGCCGCACTTGGTGGAGATAACAGGTCTCCACCCCAAGCCCTTGAGAGCCCTGCCCACCACCTCCTCGGCACGGCCCAGCCCGTAGATGGGCGCGGTATCAATCCAGTTGACGCCGCTATCCAGGGAACGCAAGATGGTAGCCACCGAATCCTCATCGTCCTGCGGCCCCCAGCTGGCCTCCCAGCCAGCCCCACCCATAGCGAAGGTACCCAGTCCCACCGTGGTCAGGTCGAGTTCAGTCCAGCCCAGTCTTCTGGTCTTCATAGTACCTCCTCTTAGCCTGTTTCGGAGAGATAAGGCATGTATCAGGGCAGTTTACTCTGTAAATTATCATCCCAGTGGCGCCGGTATGTCAATTATTCCTACCCCCCGAACCTGAGCCGGCCCTGCCACCACTTTACAGCCGCGGGGTCGGGAGATACAATATAACTGGTCGTTAAAAACGGGAGCGGTTGGGCCCCGGTGGGCTTCGCGGACTTCAAATCCGTCGGGGGGCATTAGTGATGTCTCCGGTGGGTTCGACTCCCATGCGCTCCCGCCACTAGCCCCTAGTAGAGCACCCGCTCGTCACCGACGCGGCGGGTTATCTTTTTCCCGTCCAGGTGCTCCAGGAAGGACACGGCATACTTACGGCTGGTGTGAAACATGTCCCGGACTTCGGCGGCCGTCACCCTACCCCGGGACCCAAGATGAGCGGTAACCCGGGCCACCATCTGGTCATAGGCCGCAGTCGAAAAGACCACGTCGCCGGCCACCTTGACCACCTGCCGGCGCGCCACCAGCAGGTTGAGTAGCTCCGGCTCCGGGATAAGCTCCCGGGGCGGGGGGGCATAGGGGCTAGACTCAAGGGCGCTTAAAAAGGCGTCCACCCTCGCCTGCTGAGCCGGACTCAGCTTGGCCTGATGGCCAGGCAGGCGTACCAGGCCGGCATCCTCGACGATAACCCCCTGGCTAAGGAGCCTGGCTAAGATTAGCTGGTAGCGACTGCCCATCTTAAGCCGGCTGCCCAGCTCCGCCCGGGGGATACCCAGACGGGTGGGGAACCCCCGGTGATACTGCTCCAGGGTGCTAACCACCACCCCCGCCAGGCGCTCCCAGCCAGCCGCGGTAAAGAGCACCCGGCCGCCACCCTCGCCTACCGCCACCACCCTTCCCTCCCCGACCAGAGACTCAAGCGCCGCCTCAAGCTCGGCCGCCGGTAGCTCGCTTCGGGAACGGAGGGCGGCCAGCTCCAGCGGCTCCCCGGCCCCCAGCACCGCCATCACCACCTCGATGGCATCGCCCTGTGCCTTAAGCTTAAGGCTCTCCAGGCTGCCCGCCGGGAAGCGGCGGTAGCGCCGGGCGCGGGACTCGACCACTCCGCCACCCCCCAGGGTCTCCTCCGGGGAGCGGATGATAAAGCGGTCGCCCCTGACCAGGGCCACCGGCTTACTGAGCGACAGATGAGCCAAGCCGGTCTCGCCCGGCCTGAGCTCCGTCCCCTCCAGGAGCCGCACCTCAGCCATGGCCTGGGCGGTGCCGGTATGAAAGCTGACGGTAGCCCCGTGGCGCAGAGGACGGGTGAGATACGGAATCAGGCGCAGCTCAACGATGAGCCTGGTCGTCGCCGAAAGCCAGCCCGGAACGGTGAGCACGTCCCCCCGCTCCAGTTGAGATTTAGAAACGCCGACCAGATTGGCCCCCACCCGGCTTCCGGGAAGCGCCGTGGTAAGGCGCGTCTTGTGGGTCTGTAAGCCGCGGATACGTGACCTTATACCCCGCGGCGCAATCTCCACCTCCTGCCCCACCGTGAGCGAGCCATCGACCAGGGTGCCGGTGACCACCGTCCCCGAGCCGGACATGGTAAAGACCCGGTCTACGGGCAGGCGCGGCCGCCCGATGTCCCGCTTGGACGGGGCCGCACTTACCAGCCGGTCGATAGCCGAGACCAGTTGGGGCAAGCCCTCGCCAGTTACCGCCGAGACGGCCAGAACCTGGGCCCGGCGCAGGCTGGTAGGCCCAAGCAGGTTCTCGACCTCCGCCGTTACCAGCGAAAGCCACTCGCTATCCACCAGGTCCTTCTTGGTGATGACCCCTAGCCCCCGCTCCACCCCGAGCAGGTCGAGGATAGCCAGGTGCTCCTTGGTCTGGGGCATGACGCCCTCGTTAGCAGCCACGATAAGCAGCGCCAGGTCGATACCGCCGACGCCGGCGACCATGTTCTTAATCAGCCGTTCGTGCCCCGGCACGTCAACGATGCCCACCTCCCCGCCACCGGGCAGCTTGAGCCAGGCAAAGCCCAGGTCGAGGGTCATGCCCCGCTCTTTCTCCTGACGCAGCCGGTCGGGGTCGATGCCCGTCAGGGCACGCACCAGTGCCGACTTACCGTGGTCGATATGTCCTGCGGTACCCAATACAAACACGATACACCGTCCTAGCGAAGCGGCTACGGGGAAAGCTTGAGGCCGGCGGCGCATTCCCGAAGCGCCCCAACGACCAGGGCATCATCTTCGGGAAGTACGGAACGGGGGTCGATGAACAAGACCTGACCGCTAATCCGGCCGATAACGGGGACCTCCCGGGCGCTCAACTGCTGGCTCAAGCGGCGCGCTAACTGCGCCGGTTTGCGCTGGCCCTCTTCGCCCACGGCGACCAGCCTCGTGGGCAGGGTGCCCCCGGGCAGGCTGCCCCCGCCGACCATGGTCTCCCCCTCGACCACCCGGGCCAGGCTGCCGACAGCCTCAGCCCAGCGCCCGGCCCGCTTCTCAATACCGGTAAGCGGCGCCGAAATCATGCGCCACACCGGAATCTTAACCACCGCCTCACCCTTGAGATAGTGAACCAGGGTGGCGATGAGACCGGCCAGCCTCACCTTATCGATACGAGCCGCCCTCTGCAGCGGGTGCCTCTGCAAGCGGCTAAGGAGCTCTCCATCGCCGACGATGACCCCGGCCTGAGGGCCGCCCATGAGCTTGTCGGCGGAGGAGAAGACCAGCCCGGCCCCGAGGCCGATACTCTGCCCCAGGGTCGGCTCAGCGTCCAGGCCGAACTCGGTGGTGTCCAGGAAGCAGCCGCTACCGATGTCGTCGAACACCGGCAGGTCGTACCGCTTCCCCAGAGCCACCAGCTCCTCAAGGCTCACCGTATGGGTAAAACCCGTCACCCTGAAGTTACTGGCATGAACCCGCATCAGGGCCGCCGTACGCGGTCCGATAGCCTCTTCGTAGTCTTTGAGGTAGGTACAGTTGGTGGTGCCGACCTCGACCAGCTTGGCCCCGCTCTGGCGCATCACGTCGGGGACACGGAAGCCGCCGCCAATCTCCACCGCCTGGCTGCGGGAGACAATCACCTCTTTTCTCTTGGCCAGCGCCGT
>CAZXVG010000138.1:0-3681 GCA_964644205.1 uncultured Dehalococcoidales bacterium
CTACTAAAGGGAAAGCTTGAGGGACAATAGATGCAAACCAATCTTAATATAGCTCAAATCCTGTTATCCGTGGCCTTGATAGTGATTATCCTCTTCCAGGTGAGAGGCGGTGGGCTGGGTGGTATCTTCGGGCAGCAGAGCGGCGTCTATCGCACCAGGCGCGGGGTGGAAAAGATCCTCTTCCGACTCACCATCGTCTTTGTAGCCATCTTTCTAGTAATCTCCATCATATCACTCCGGCTTGGCTAACTGTGGGAGAACGACTCTGGAAGCGTTAGAGGTAGCCCGCCAGGTAGTTACCGCCGCCAGCGAGAAAAAGGCCACGGACATCGTGCTGCTGGATACCCGCGAGGTGTGCAGCTTCGCCGATTACTTCGTGATGTGCTGCGGCGAAAGCCCCAAGCAGATTGAGGCCATCCGCAGCGAAATCGGGCACAGCCTGAAGAAGAAAGGCATCCTGCCCCACCACTACGAAGGGACCGTGGACTCCGGATGGCTCCTGATTGACCTCGGGGGCGTTATCGTCCACATCTTCGCCCCCGTTGAGCGTGAGCACTACCAGCTCGACCAGCTATGGAGCCAGGCCACCCCGATTGTCAGGATTCAGTAGCCGCCCCGACACCGCTAGGGAAAAATCTCACCCTCCCCGAAGAAGAGCTTGATTTCCTGCTCGGCGGTCTGGGGGGAATCAGAGCCGTGGACGCTGTTACGCTCGATATCGATACCGAAGTCGCCCCGGATAGTGCCCGCCTCAGCCTTAGCCGGGTCGGTGGGCCCCATCAGCTTCCTGATGGCTGCTACGGCGTTATCGCCGCTAAAGACCGCGGCCACTATCGGCGCCGAGGTAATATAGCTTACCAGCCCCTCGAAGAAGGGCTTCTCCTTGTGGACAGCGTAGTGGCGTCCGGCCAGCTCTCTGTCCAGGTGTAACATCTTTATGGCTATCAGCTTGAGCCCCTGAGACTGCAAGCGGCCAATAATGGCCCCGGCCAGTCCCCGCTCCATAGCATCGGGCTTAATAAGTACCAGTGACCTTTCCATAGACTCCCTTAAACTCCTTTTCTTAAGATTTCTACCGGCTAGCACCCGAGGAGACTCGCCAGCCCGGCTACCGTAACCTCCTCCAGGGTATCGACGATGAGGTCGGCCCCGCTGAGCTTATCCCTGGAGTTGGTGCTGGTTACGGCGATGCAGGACATCCCGGCCCTCTTAGCCGCGCTGACCCCGGCCACGGCATCCTCAATGACCACGCAGTCCTCGGGCCTGGCCCCCAGTCTCTCCGCAGCCCGCAGGAAGACCTGAGGGCTCGGCTTACCCTCGGTCACCTCTCTACCGGAGACGATGACCCGAAAAAATCCGGCGATACCGAGCCTCCGGGTAACCAGCTCGATATTCTCCAGGGGGGCGGATGAGCCCATCGCCTGAGCGAAGCCGTGTTCCCTAAGGGCCTGCATCAGCTCGATTGCCCCGGGTAGCGGCCTTATCCGGCTAGCGGCCCAGCGGCGAAAAAGCTCTTCCTTCTCGGCGGCGATAGCCTCCATTTCAGCGAGCGGCACCCGGCTACCCAGAACGCTTCTGATTATGGAGTCGTTCCGTTTGCCGAAATTGCGTTTGAAGTCGTCCTCGGTATAACGGACGCCCCGCCGCCGAAAGACCTCCTGCCAGGCCTGGAGGTGATAGGGGGCGGTGTCGGCGATAACGCCATCCATGTCCCAGATTACCGCCTTATGCTGATGGCGCATCGCCAGCGGGCTTACCCCCTTTGTAGTCGGGAATAAAAACCTCCGAGCTAATATACTGCGTGGCTTTGGCCGTAGCCACTACGGTGCCGTCCTCTAAGGTCAAGCTGGCTTCGGTATCAGCAAATCTCCTTGCTTTGCCGCTCACCCAGGCAGTGATAGCCAAGGGCTCACCTATCGAGACCGGCCGTTTGAATCTGACCTCCATGGCTGCGGTGACTCCGGCTACCTTCTCAAAGTAGGCGACATAGCCCATGGCTTCATCGAGCAGCGAGCTCAGGATACCGCCGTGGATAATCCCCCTCCATCCCTGGTGCAGCTCGGTGGGGGTGAAGCTGGATGTGGCCACTCTGCCGTCCCAGTCAAACTCCAGCTTCAAGCCGCAGGGGTTTCGCTTACCGCAGCCGAAGCACAGGTCGCTGGCGGCAATTGACATTTCCGGTCCGGTTACCATTTTCACACCCCCGTTCTATTTTTTACCCCGCCTCGGTTTGGTGATGTACGGCCTCCTCAGGTATAGGGGACTCAGGGCGGCCGGGCTGTCAAAATCGCCGGCATTAAGCCGCTTGCTTCCCAGCTCGGCCAGGAAGCCGGCCCGTCGCAGCCTGGCCGCCGGCGGGGCGATTATCGCCTTCTCACCGAGTTCCCCCCTTATCCGGTCGTAGAGGGGGGCAGCCAGCTCACCACAGAATAGCGTCCTTCTTTCTATCCGGGCACACAGCGCCTCTAGGGTGGTGATGTGCTCGCCGATAATCGTTTGCCACCCCCCGTCCTTCATCTGATAGACGGCGGCGGCAATCTCGCCCCGGCCGGCATCAAAGACCGGACAGACCGGTAAGCCGGTCTCGGCGTGCTGATAGGCCGCCGCCGCCAGGGTGCTGATGCCGACCACGGGCACCCCCAGGCCCAGGGCGAGCCCCTTAGCCGTGCTGATGCCGACGCGCAGTCCGTTATAGCTCCCTGGACCCCGGGCCACGATAATGCCGCTAACGGACTCAAGCCCCACCCCGGCCTGGGCCAGGAGACCTGTCAGGTTGGGGAGCAGGGTGGTGCTGTGGTTCTGCCCGCAACGCCAGCTTAACTCGGCCAGTATTTCGCTATCCCGAACCAGGGCTAAGCTAGCGATATTGGTTGAGGTATCGATAGCAAGCTGCATAGTCACTCTTCCTGCGGATGAAAAAGCCCTCTTAGTTTCGCTACTAGCTCCCGGTAGCGCGCACCGCTGGGCCTAAAGCGGAGGCGGCGCCGGGTATCATCCAGAAAGCTTATCTCAATCCAGAGGTGCTCGGGGGGCAGCAGCGGCCGTCCCTTATCGGCCCATTCTACAACACAGACGCCGTCCCCGTACAGGTAGTCGTCCAGACCCAGGTCATCGATTTCCTCCAGGCGCCCAAGTCGGAAGAGGTCGATGTGGTACAGCCTGAGCCGGCCGGCAATCTCCCTCACGATGACGAAAGAGGGGCTTAAGGCGTAGTCCTCGATACCCAGCCCCCAGGCGATGCCCTGGGTAAGACAGGTCTTCCCGGCTCCAAGTTCCCCGACCAGGAGAAAGACATCGCCCGGCCGGCCCAGCTCGCCGATGCGGGAGCCAATCTCCCGGGTCTCTTCCGGGCGGTTAGTCACCAAATCAAGGCTGTCCAGCTTCATCTCTGCCTAAAGTGTTCCCAGCCCCCGCTAGCTAGCTCGAAAGGCTTCCCCTCCCGGTCAGCCAGGGCCACTCTGTTCTCTGCATCGGTAACCATGTCGCCGATTACCGTAACCGGGCACCCCGCCATTTTGCTAATGTTATTGATGACCTCGGCAGGGGCGGTGAACAGGAGCTCGTAGTCCTCGCCCCCGGAAAGCGCTAGCACTAGGGCCCGCTCGCCGAAGGCGGCTCTGGCCGCAGGGTCAACGGGCACCGCAGCAACATCGATGCGGGCGCCGAGCCGGCTCGCCTGGC
>CAZXVG010000139.1:0-3660 GCA_964644205.1 uncultured Dehalococcoidales bacterium
GGAAAGGTGAACGACTTTTTCGCCCGACCGGTGGTCGCCGGGATTGAGCTAACGGGCAACATCAAGGTAGGCGACACAATCCACGTTACGGGCCACACTACCGACCTGACGCTGACCGTTGACTCGATGCAAATCGATAACGCCAACGTCGAGCAGGCCAAGGCCGGAGACAACGTCGGCATCAAGGTTACGGAACGGGTGAGGCGGGGCGACACGGTCTTCAAGGTTACCGACTGAGAGAGGCCCCAAGCGCGCTAGAATCCCGACCCCCCGCCCGGATTAGGGTGTTAGCCTGCCGCTAGCCGATGTTCTTTATCAGGTTAGCCATCTCCAGGGCGTGTTCCGCCGCCGCAAAGCCCCGGTTCCCCATCTTGCTTCCGGCCCGCTCGATAGCCTGCTCTAGGGTGTCCGTGGTGATGACGCCGTAGATAACCGGCAGCCCGCTTTCCAGACCCACCTTAGCCACCCCCTTGCTTACCTCAGCCGCCACGTAGTCGAAGTGAGGCGTCCCGCCGCGAATCACGGCCCCGAGGCAGATAATGGCATCGTAGCGCTTGGACTGGGCCAGCTTCTTAGCCACCAGCGGGATTTCAAACGAGCCCGGTGTCCAGGCGACATCGATATCGTTCTTACTGACCCCGTGACGCTCCAGGGCATCCCGGGCCCCCTCAAGCAGCTTTTCGGTAATAAACTCGTTAAACCGGGAGACAACCAGCCCGAACTTAAGCCCCTTCCCCAGCAGACTGCCTTCAAATTGTCCGTTCATTACCCTCTCCTTCTCTGAGTTAATCTACCAGCCAACCCCGCTAAGCCAGTTCGCCGCCGAACACCTAATCGCCGGTCACGTCCTCTATACCCAGGACGTGACCCAGCTTTTCCTGCTTGGTGGCCAGATAGTGACGGTTATACGGGTTGGGGGAGGCGATTATGGGCACCGTCTCCGTAACCTCACGCCCGTAACCCTCTAGGGCCACCACCTTCTTGGAATTGTTGGTGAGCAGCCTGATGTGGCTCAGGCCCAAATCAGCCAGAATCTGGGCGCCGATGCCGTAGTCACGCAGATCGGGGGCAAAGCCCAAAGACAGGTTTGCCTCCACGGTGTCCAGCCCCTTATCCTGAAGGGCATAGGCACGAATCTTGTTATGAAAGCCGATACCCCGCCCCTCCTGCCTCATGTAGAGGAAAACACCCCGCCCCTCCCCGGCAATCGCCTGCATGGCCAGGGAAATCTGCTCACCACAGTCACAGCGCAGGCTGCCGAACACGTCGCCGGTGAGACACTCGCTGTGCACCCTGACCAGCACCGGCTCCTTGGTGGCGACGTCCCCCATAACCAGGGCCAGGTGCTCATCGGGGTCGATGTCGCTCTTGTAGGCGATAATGGTAAACTCGCCGTACCGGGTGGGCAGCTTAGCCTCGGCCACCCGATGCACCAGCTTCTCGTGGCGGCGGCGGTGGGTAATCAGGTCGGCGACGCTCACAATCTTAATGCCGTGCTCCTCGGCCAGCGCCTCAAGCTGCGGCAGCCGGGCCATGGAGCCGTCTTCGTTCAGAATCTCGCAGATAACCCCGGACGGATAGAGACCAGCCAGCCTCGCCAGGTCAACGATAGCCTCGGTGTGCCCCGCCCGTACCAGGACGCCGCCGTCCCGCGCCCTCAGGGGGAACATATGCCCGGGGCGGGCCAGGTCCTCGGGCCGGGTAGCCGGGTCAATCATGGCTTTTACCGTCTGTGCCCTATCGGCGGCGGAGATGCCGGTGCTCACGCCGTGCTTTGCCTCGACCGATACCGTAAAGGCGGTGGAGAACCGGGAGGTATTGTCGTCCACCATCAGGGGAATCTTTAGTTCGTCGAGCCGCTTACCGCTCAGCGGCAGGCAGATAAGCCCCCGCCCGTAGCGGGCCATGAAGTTAATCGCCTCGGCGGTAACCTTCTCGGCGGCGATAGCCAGGTCGCCCTCATTCTCCCGGGCCTCGTCATCGACAATAATGAGAAACCGGCCCGCCCTGATTTCCGCCACCGCCTCGGCAATGGTTGATAGTCCCATCTCTTCTAGTCCCTCCCAGACAAAACAGGGTAACTAGCCCACCAGGAAGCCGTGCTCCCTGAGGAAGTCGGCGCTTACCCCCGGACGCTCTCCCTGGCTGAGCTGCTCCACATATTTAGCGATAATATCCACCTCCAGGTTAACCGGGTCGCCGGGGCGCTTCCCGCCCAGGGTGGTATGCCGCCGGGTATAATCAACAATGGCCACCCGGAACCAAGCCGCCTCCCGGTTAACCACCGTGAGGCTGACCCCGTCCACGGCGATAAACCCCTTAGCCACGATATAGCGCATCACCTCGGCAGGGGCCTCAACCCTGAGCACGAGTGCCCCGCCCTCCGCGGAAACCGAGGCCACCCGGCCCACATCGTCAACGTGGCCCTGCACCAGGTGCCCCCCCAGCCTACCCCCCAGAGCCAGGGCGCGCTCCAGATTGACCCCGTCGCCGGCCCTGAGCCGTCCCAGGTTAGTCCTCTTGAGCGTCTCCGGCATGACACCCACCGAAAACGAACTCTCATCACAGCCGGTTACCGTGAGGCAGGCCCCGTTAACCGCGATGCTGTCGCCGAGCGCCATCCCCTGAAGGGTACCCCCAGCGCCGATAACCAGGCCGTCCGGCGCGGCCCGGATAACCCTGCCTATCTCTTCAGTAATTCCGGTAAACATCACCGCCCCCCGGGATAGCCGCTTATCATGACATCCTCCTCGAACCTCTCCACGGTGACCCGCTCTAGTTTAAGCGAATCCTGAACTTTGTCAACCCCCCGGCCGGCCACCGCCGTCTTGGCCTCCCGGCCGCCGATTATGATGGGGGCGATAAAGGCGATAACCTTATCCACCAGTCCCTCATCAAACAGGACCCCGGCCAGGGTGCCTCCCCCCTCGACCAGGACGCTGGTTATCTCGCGCTCCCCGAGCACCGTCATCAGACTTTCCAGGTCTACCCGGCCGTCGGGGGCGGGGAGCTCCACCAGCTCAACACCAGCCCGGGTAAACGGCGCTCTCTGCTTCGGCCCGGCGGCTCCAGCCAGAACCAGCAGCACCTGACCCGGCTCGGTAAACACCCGGGCCTCAGGCGGCGTCCGGCCCCGGCTATCGACAATAACACGCAGCGGCTGCTTCTTTAACAGCCCGCCGCTACCGCAACACCGGGTGGTGAGCCGGGGGTCGTCGGCCAGAACCGTGCCCACGCCAACCATGACGGCATCGGCGATGTAGCGTAGATGATGAACCCGCTTCCGGGATAGCTCCCCGCTAATCCACCGGGAATCGCCGCTCCGGGTGGCAATCTTCCCGTCCAGGCTCACGGCAAACTTTACCGTAATGAAGGGGATGCCCTCGGTTATGAACTTGGCGTAGGCCTCGTTAACCTGCCTGGCTTCGGCCTCGCCCTCGCCCACCTGCACCCTGATGCCCGCCCGCTCCAGCTCATCCCGGCCCCGTCCCTGTACCTGGGGGTTAACATCGAGCACGGCTACATGAACCTCGGCAATACCGGCCCCGATGATTGCCCGGGTGCAGGGCGGGGTGCGCCCGTGGTGGCAGCACGGCTCCAGGGTGACATACATCACCCCACCTCGAGCCCGCTCGCCAGCCTGCTTCAGGGCAGCTATCT
>CAZXVG010000140.1:0-3658 GCA_964644205.1 uncultured Dehalococcoidales bacterium
CCCGCTATCAGCAGGGCCTGGGAACCAGTATCGAGATGCCCAGCGACGGCTATCTGGGCCACTACATGAGCGACCTGGCACAGGAGATTATCGATGAAGCGGGAGAGCGCTTCCGCGAGATGCCGGAGCTGGAGGCGGTCTCCGAGATAGGCCGGCTCGGGCTGGACAAGATGATTAAGCAGCTAAGGGCCGACCTTGAGCGCCTGGGGGTAACCTTCGATGTCTGGTTCAGCGAGCAGAGCCTCTACGACAACGGGCAGTACCAGGAGGCCATGGCACTCCTGCAGGACAGGGGCTATATCGGCGACCGGGAGGGGGCCACCTGGTTCTTCTCCACCGCCCTGGGCGAGGACAAGGACAATGTCCTAGTGCGCGGCGACGGCTCCCCCACCTACTTTGCCGCCGATATTGCCTATCACTACAACAAGTTCATCGAGCGCAAGTTCGACCGGGTAATCAATATCTGGGGCGCCGACCATCAGGGCCATGTCTCCCGCATGAAGGCGGTGGTCAGCGCCTTCGGCATCGACCCGGAGCGGCTCCAGGTGATAATCTCCCAGATGGTGACCCTGCGCCGGGGTAGTGAGCTAGTGCGCATCTCCAAGCGCAGCGGCGACATCATCACCCTGCGCGAGGTGGTTGACGAGGTGGGGGCCGATGCCTGCCGCTTCTTCTTCCTGTCCCGCTCGGCGGACAGCCAGATGGACTTCGATTTAGAGCTGGCCAAGAAACAGTCGGCGGACAACCCGGTCTACTACGTGCAGTATGCCCACGCCCGGATTGCCAGCATCCTACGCCTGGCCGAAGAAAGGGGCATCGACTTTGAGGCGGGTGACGTCTCGCTGCTATCTACGGAGCCCGAGCTCAGCCTGATAAGGAAGATGCTGCTCCTACCGGAGATAATCGAGATGGTGGCCGCTACCCTGGAGCCGCACCACCTCAGCTACTACGCCCAGGACCTGGCTACCGTGTTCCACGGCTTCTATACCCAGTGCCGGGTCGTCTCCGAGGATGAGGTTCTAACCAAAGCCCGGCTTAAGCTGGTGGCCGCCGCCCGGTTGGTGCTGGCCAAGACCCTCAATCTGATGGGCATGGCTGCCCCGGAGAAGATGTGACCCAAGCCCACACGCTACCTGAAAACGACAGGGAGGAGACACTGCATATATGAAACGCCGCATATTTTCCGGAGCACGTCCCACCGGACGCCTGCATCTCGGGAACTACCTGGGGGCCCTACAGAACTGGGTGAACCTGCAGAGCGACTACGAATGTATCTACTGTATAGTTGACATTCACGCGCTGACCACCATGCTGGATACCAGCAGCCTGCAAAGGAACATCCACGACATGGTGCTCGACTGGCTGGCGGCCGGTCTCGAACCCAGAAAAAGCATCCTCTTCGTTCAGTCCCACGTCCCCGAGGTAACCGAACTGCATACCCTGCTCAGCATGGTGACGCCGCTGAGCTGGCTGCTCAGGGTGCCCACCTTCAAGGAGAAGGTCAAGCTGCAGCCGCAGAACGTGAACTACGGGCTGGTGGGCTACCCGGTGCTGCAGACCGCCGACATCGTGCTCTATAAGGCGGACACCGTCCCGGTCGGGGAAGACCAGCTGCCCCATCTGGAGCTGGCCCGGGAGATTGTGCGCCGCTTCAATAACACCTTCGGGGAGACCTTCCCCGAGCCGGAAGCCAAGCTGACCAGCTTTCCGCTGGTGCTGGGTCTGGACGGCAAGGAGAAGATGAGTAAACAGATAGGTAACGATATCGAGCTGGCCTTGAGCGACGAAGAGACACGAGACCGGGTCATGGAGGCGGTTACCGACCCGGCCCGCCGCTACCGCGACGACCCGGGACACCCCAAGGTGTGCAATGTCTTCCGGCTCCACGGCTACTTCAGCCCCTTTGCCCAGGATGAACTGGCCGAGAAATGCCGGGCGGCCAAGATCGGCTGCGTTGACTGCAAGCAGAACCTGGCCCAGGAGATAAATTCTACATTGAAGGCCTTCCGAGAGCGGCGCGCCGTTCTGGCGGCCAAACCTCAGTATGTGAAGGACGTCCTAAGCGACGGTGCTTCCCGAGCCCGGGTTTTCGCCCGGGAAACGATGCGGGAAGTAAAGCAAAAGATGGGGCTTCTATAAGGGTAGCTCAGGTACTCGCCGCCGGGCAAGAAACAAAAACGCTAGGCTACCCGGTACTTATCGACGAAGCGCTTCATTCTGGTGAGGGCCTCTTCAATCTCAGCCAGCGAGGTAGCGTAGCAGCAGCGGACATGACCCTCGCCGCACTGCCCGAAGGCCACGCCGGGGACAACGGCCACCTTTTCCTCAAGGAGCAGCCTTTCCGCAAACTCCTCCGAGGTCATGGCGCAGCACCTTATGGAGGGAAAGGCGTAGAACGCCCCGCGCGGCTCGAAGCACGAAAGACCTATCTCGTTCAGGCCCTTGACCATTACCAGGCGGCGGCGGTTATACTCCCCGACCATCTCCCGGACGCTTTCCTCCCCCGCCTTGAGTGCCTCGACGGCGGCCACCTGCCCCATGGTCGGGGCGCTCATGATGGTATACTGATGAATCTTGGTCATGGCGCTGATAATCTCCCTGTTAGCGGCGGCATAGCCGATACGCCAGCCGGTCATGGCGTAGGACTTGGAGAAGCCGCCCAGCAGGATGGTACTCTCCTTCATATCGGGCAGCGCCGCCAGGCAGGTATGCTCCACGCCGTAGACGAGCCGGCCGTAGATTTCGTCGGAGATTAAAAGCAGCTGGTTACGCCGGGCGACCCGGGCTACCTCCTCGAGCCTCTCCCGGAGCATGACGGCCCCGGTGGGGTTGGCAGGGTAGCCGAGAAGGATGGCCTTGGTCTTATCGCTGATGCTTTCCTCGATAGCGGCGGCGCTGATTTCAAAGCCGTTCTCCTCACTGGTGGGCACCTTGACCGGGGTTCCCCGGGCCAAAATGACGCACGAGTCGTAGGCAACATAGTGAGGGTCGGGCATGATGACCTCGTCCCCCAAATCGATGACCGCCCGCATCGCCAAATCCAGGGCCTCGCTCACCCCTACCGTTATCAGAAGCTCGCCGTTGGGGTCATAGCTGAGGTTATAGGTATCCGCTAGGTACTGCGACAGCCTCTCGCGTAGCTCGGGCATCCCCAGATTGGAGGTGTACATGGTGTAGCCCTTTTCCAGGGAGCGGATAGCCGATTCGCAGATGGGCCACGGGGTAACGAAGTCAGGCTCGCCCACCCCCAGCGAGATTACCCCCTCGACGGACGACAATAGGTCGAAGAACTTACGTATCCCGGAAGGGGATATCCGGTTGACCGGCGCTGAGATAAGACCCCGCCGTTTCCTGGACTGCTTGCCAGGTTTAGTTGCCATTGAGTCCTCCGCTGGGAAAAGTGCTTAGAGCATCATTTGCTGCCGCTTGACCTCTTCGACCTCAGCCAGAATCTCGCCGTCCTCTTTGTACCGTTTCAGGATGAAGTGGGTGGCCGTTCCCTGAACCCCTTCGATAGTGGCCACCTTCTGGGATACGAAGTCGGCAATTTCATGCTCGCTTTTACCGACTACCAGCACCGCCAGGTCATAATCCCCCGAGGCCAGGTAAACGGAGCGGGCCTGGGGGAAGCGATAGACACGCTCGGCTATGGAGTCAA
>CAZXVG010000141.1:0-3655 GCA_964644205.1 uncultured Dehalococcoidales bacterium
CCACCGCTGCGGATTTCTATGACAGATTATTATACAACTCAAGTCAATAGGCCTATTTCCATGCCTATTCGCTCTTACAGAAAACCGTTCGCCATGCCGAATAGGAGTCAGAGGCATCATACGAACACAGTGAATCTCTATATTTTGTTCATGCCTAGCATTTTGCTTGGCATATTTGGGGAAGCTTATATGTTTTGTTTGTTAATATTGAGGAAGGATGTTATCTCAAGAGCTACTTTGTTATAGAAAGCGACAAATTCCGAAAGACTGTCGGCCAAGAAGCTGATATTACAGCCAAGCGAGCACCTAGATGTTGCCAAGGTTAAGTCGTATGTCCAAGACTTGAGAAGCCTACTTGAGAATGCTGACCTTGTCCAGAGCAAGTCTTTTCTACGCTCGTTCATAAGGCGCATCGAGGTAAATGATAGGCAGGTTGTACTCCACTACAACCTGCCACTGCCTTCAAACTATGGCAGAAAAGAGTCAGTCGAAGTTCTGCCTATTGTCACCCCTGGTGGGGAAGGGGGGACTCGAACCCCCACGTCTTTCGACACCAGATCCTAAGTCTGGCCCGTCTGCCAGTTCCGGCACTTCCCCGGGCCTGAAACAGCCGCCGACATATAATACTACAGCCCTGCCTGGTCTTAGCAATATCCGGGAGTGAAACGCAGGCCCACCAATGTCCCCGGCGGGGAGAGCCCAACCGCAGCGACAAAGGCATCTAAAGGTGAGGGCCGGTAGCTAGCGGTTTGAGGACAGGGAGGGGTGGTCTTATGCAACACCCCTCCCCGATATAAACAGCAAAACCCTACCCCGGCTACTCTATGCGACTACCCGCCGTAAAAGGCCGTTAGTCTCTAACCATAGCCCCTTAAAGGACTCCGGCACCGGCCGCAAGGCCGACCTTACCACTATCCAGCCCGGAGGCCTATTCAAACTCGCCCTTACCCAGCGATACGAAGATAATGGCCAGTATTCCCAGAATCGGCATAATAAAGAGAGACAGGATAGAACCGGCCAGCGACAGACCCCAGCGCCTTCTCTTGATGGCGCTGATGCCGCCACAGAGGGCGATTATCCCGAAGACCAGGATTATGATGCCGGCCACCATAATCCACATAGCCGCGCTACCCAGGAACTGCTCAATCATGCCGGGGATATTGGCCGCACCCGGTCCCCACCAGCCTCCGGACCAGCTTTCCAGATACTGGCTCCAGTCAATCCCGCCGAGCGTCCCCATAACACCGGATAGAAGAAACAGGAGAATACCGCCCGCAATGCCCATCGCCCCGGTGATGATTGTCATGACGCCTGCTGTCGTTGGTTTCCACGTTCGCTCCATTAGATATACCTCCTGCAAAGATTTGGTAATCTACGCGCTACTTTACACTATTTCCGAGCCAGCCGCAATAGGTTTGCCACCCCAGAAAGCCCGCCTGGCTACTTACCCCCGGCCTCAACCGCGGCGCGCGAGGCAAACTCCTCGTCGGCCAGGGAGATAAATATCATGGACAGCGTTCCCAGAACCGGCATACAGGGGATAGAGAAGATGGCCCCGATAACCGCCAGCCACCAGACCCGCCTCCTCAGGGCGAAGATGCCGCCGACTACGGCCACTATCCCCAGGATAATGCTGGGGACACCAAAGGGCTCAAACCCGAAGATGCCGCCCGACTCACTGACAAAATCGCCCATGAGGCAGACAATAGCACCGCCCCCGATGCCTATCAGCCCGGCGATAATGCTGGTGATACCCGCCGTTAACGACCTCCATGTTCTCAGCACCAGACTCACCCCCTGACACGAATCCGTTCGAGTTCCTAAAGCGCCTCATTTTATCCCTAAACAGGGAACTTTGCAAGCCCCCGGAGCCGCCGGTTATTTGAAGAAGGGAACCGCTAATAGTATAATTACCCCGGAACTATCCTTATACTACCAGCCGGTAACCGTGATGCGGTCGGCCATGTGCTTTACTTACCCCACCGGCGAGGCGATACCGGCATTCAGACTAGATACAGAGGAGGGGCAGAAAGTGAAACTCAAGGATAAGGTAGCTCTGGTGACCGGGGCCGGCTCCGGGATGGGGCAGGCCATAGCCGTGCTCTTTGCCAAGGAAGGGGCTAAGGTGTCCGTGGTGGATATGGACGCCGCCCGGGGGCAGAAGACGGCAGGCTTGATTGAGCAGGGTAAGGGCCAGGCGCAGTTCGTAAGCGCCGACGTGGCCAAGGCATCGGACGTCGAGGGCATGATTAAGAAGACCGTGGCCGCCTACGGCAGGCTCGACATCCTGGTGAATAACGCCGGGGTTCCCATGGGGCCGACCCCGATTGAAGAGGTCGGCGAAGACCTCTACGAACGAATCATGGCGGTCAACATCAAGTCCATCTACCTGACCGCCAAGTACGTTACCCCCATCATGCGGCAGCAGGGCGGGGGGATTATCATCAACATAACCTCCATCGCCGGGGTAAGGCCGCGCCCCGGTCTCAACGTCTACTGCGCTTCCAAGGGCGGGGCCATTGTCCTCACCAAGGCCCTGGCCATCGAGCTAGCCGCGGACAACATCAGGGTCAACTCCGTGGGGCCGGTAGCCACCGATACCCCCATGCTGGCCAAGTTTATCGGCGAGGACAAGGACTACGAGAAGGGAAGAGAGAGATTCATCTCCACCATCCCCCTGGGCCGGCTGGCCACCCCGGAGGATATAGCCTATGCGGCGCTGTATCTCGCCTCCAGCGAGGCCTCTCTGGTTACCGGGGTTAACCTGGAGGTGGACGGGGGGCGGGGGATTTAGCCCCCCAGCCAAGGATTGAGAGTGAGCCATGTCCGTCTCAAACCGGTACGTATTTGATAAGGAGCTACTGAGAGAGCACATCTCCGCGCTGCTCAGGGAGAGGGTGGCCACCACCATATCCCCCGACGTCATGCGTCTCATGAGGCAGGCCCAGGCCGGGGAGACCTCCGACAGCGCCCGGGAGATGCTCAAAACGCAGATTGAGAACGCCGTCGCGGCGCACGAGCAGGGAAAGCCGGTGTGCCAGTCGCCCGGCTTCCCCACCGCCTACGTAAGGTACGGCGGCTGCGTCAACATCAGCGAGCTGGCGGAGGTGCTCAGGGAAGAGATAGTGAGCGCCACCAGAGACGGCTTCCTGAGGCCGAGCATGGTGCACCCCCTCACCCGGAAGAACACCGGCGATAACTCCGGCGTCGGTGTCCCCAACATAGAGCTGGAGCACGACGCCGCCCTTGACTTCCTGGAGGTCATCGTCAGCTTCAAGGGCTGCGGCGCCGAGCTGGGTAACGCGCTGAGGATATTCACCCCGGCCCAGATAGGCGAGGGCGCCGCCGGAATCAAGGAATTCGTCATCGACACGGTAATCAAGGCCGGCGGTAAGCCCTGCCCGCCCTTTGCCATCGGCATCGGCATCGGGGGGCAGATGGACGTCGCCGCCAAGCTGAGCCGCCGTGCGGTAAGCATCAGAAAGTGGGACGACCGTAACCCCGACCCGGAGCTGGCTGCCCTGGAAGAGGAGCTGCTTGCTAAAATCAACCAGCTGGGCATCGGCCCCGGCGGTATCGGCGGTAAGACCACGGCCCTGGCCGTCAAAATCGGCATGAGCCACACCCACACCGCCATCTGCCCGGTAGCCGTCAA
>CAZXVG010000142.1:0-3580 GCA_964644205.1 uncultured Dehalococcoidales bacterium
TCAGCTAAAAAAGTGGCAGCGGCTGGATTTGAACCAGCGACCAAGGGCTTATGAGTCCCCTGCTCTGCCACTGAGCTACGCTGCCACAGGCAGAATATAGCATACGGCAAACAGGCTAGTCAATCTTCTCCACCTTAAGCAGATTAGTCGAGCCAGCCACCCCGATGGGGACCCCACCGGTGATTACTATCAGGTCGCCGGCTTTGGCTATGCCCAGCTTCTTGACCAGGCTGGCCCCGGCAGCGAAGAGCCCATCCAGCGACGATACCGAGCCTATCTGGAAGGGGTATACCCCCCAGAGGAGCAATAACCTGCCGGAGATAACCTCGTCGGGGGTTATGGCCACAATCGGCACCTTGGGGCGGTACTTGGCCACCCGCCGGGCCGTGCTGCCGGACTGGGTAAAGGCGACAATGGCCACCGCCCCGAGGCTGTCTGCCGTATAGCAGGCACTGTAGCTTACCAGCTCGTCCGTCTTACGTTCAATCCAGGCACTCTTTTCGGCAAGCAGGCGCTTGTAGGGGAGCCTCTTCTCGGTTTCCAGGGCAATTTTAGCCATGGTCCTCACCGCCGGCAGCGGGTGCTTCCCCACGGACGTCTCCGCCGAGAGCATGGTGGCATCGGTGCCGTCGAAGATAGCGTTGGCCACATCGGTGACCTCGGCCCGCGTGGGGCGGGCGGTGTCTACCATGGACTCCAGCATCTGGGTAGCCGTTATCACCGGCTTACCCACCCGGTTACACTTGTGGATGATTTCCTTCTGTATCAGGGGCACCCGCTCCAGAGGAATGTCCACGCCCAGGTCGCCGCGCGCCACCATAATGCCGTCGCTTACCGACAGAATATCATCGAAGCCCCTTACCGCCTGTACCCGCTCAATCTTGGAAATGACCGGGACATCGGCACCCTGCTCACGCAGGACAGCCGCGACGTCGGATATATCCTGGGCGCTGCTGACAAAGGAAACGGCCAGGTAATCGGGCCTCTGCTCAAGGGCAAAGGCGATATGCTCGCGCAGGGCCTCGGTGACGAAGGGGCCTGAAGTACGCATACCGGGAACCACCAGCCCGCGCCTTTCGGTAAGCACCCCGCCCACCTTTACCCGGCACTTCACCTCGCGGCCGCTCTTCCCGAGCACCCTGAGCTGCAGGTTTCCGTCGTCCAGCAGGACGGTGTCGCCCTTCTTCACGTCCTGAGGCAGGTTAGGCAGGTTGACCGGCACCAAAGAGGCGTCTCCCTCGACATCTCTCGTGGTCAGCGTCAGTTGGGCGCCCCTTTTCAGCGTGACCCGGCCATCTTTGAGCTTGCCGGTGCGGTACTTCGGCCCCGGCAAGTCCACCAGGATTCCTACTTCCAAACCCAGCCGCTGGCTCAACCTTCTTACGGTGCGAATATACCGGGCATGGACAGCGTGTGTCCCGTGCGCCAGATTGAACCGGGCGATGTTCATCCCACCCCTGATAAGGCGCTCGATGACCGATGTGGTACCGGTCGCCGGGCCGATGGTGCATACTATCTTGGTTCGCCTTCTAAAGTAACTATCCTGCTTCATGATAACCCTCTACCGCCTTAATCGGATACTATCTTCAATAAATCTATGAGCCCGGCCTGTAACGACTTCTTCTTTTTCCAGGTGTCATTGAGGGGCGTGTAGGTTATCTGACCGTTTATCTCACCTACCATATGGCCGCCTTTGCCGCTAGTCAGCGCCCAAACGGCGGCGGCCCCCAGCCTGGTGGCCAGAACCCGGTCGCGGGCGGTGGGAGCCCCGCCGCGCTGAACATGCCCCAGAATACAGACCCTCGAGTCGAGACCGGTCTTATCCTTAACCTCCCGGGCGATACGGAAGCTCTCGCCCGGCCGGTCTGCCTCAGCCACCACCACGATGGCGCTCCTTTTACCTTCTTTGAAGTTTTTACTGAGGCGCCGGCTAAGCTCGTCGATGCTCATCGGTACCTCGGGGATAATGAACTCCTCGGCGCCACCGGCGATACCGCTCTCCAGGGCAATAAAACCGGTGTGGCGTCCCATCACCTCCACAAAGAAGAGGAGGTCGGTTGAGGTAGCGGTATCCCGAATACGGTCGATGGCTTCCAGGGCCGTGTTTACCGCGGTATCGAAGCCGATGGTGTAATCGGTGCCGTAGCAGTCGTTATCTATCGTCCCGGGTACGCCGACAGGACTGACCTGGCACTCCTGGGACAAGAGAGTCCCCCCGCGGAAGGTGCCTTCCCCCCCGACAAGAATCAGGCCCTCTATGCCTTTGTCCCGGAGCACGCTGATAGCCTTGGCCCGGCCCTCTTTCCTCCTGAAGTCTTCAGAGCGCGCCGTGCCCAGTATGGTGCCTCCCTGGTGGACGATGTTGGTGACCGCCCTTCTATCCAGAGGTATCATGTCGCCCCGAATCAGCCCGTCGTAGCCCCATCTAATGCCGAAAATCTCCAGACCACCGATCAGGGCAGCGCGCACGGCGGCCCTGATGCTGGCATTCATACCGGGGGCATCACCACCGCTGGTCAGGATAGCTATCCTCTTCATAATAACCTCCCAGCTAGGAACGGGGGCCGGTCTTCTCCGCCTTTATCTTCTCAAGGGCGTAGGCGATAGCCCCCAGCACCCCGGAGTTACGCCCCAGCTCGGCGCGAGCGAAGCGCACCGCCCGACTTGCCTGAGCAAACGCCCGGCGTTCCGCCTCTCTAAAGGCAGGTTCGAGCAGCCTGTCCCCCATGTTGGATAAGCCGCCCCCGATAACGATTAACTCCGGATTGAAGATGTTAACCAGGTTTGCCAGCCCGACACCCAGGTAGTAAGCCACCCGGCTAATAAGCTCGCCCGCCAGCTTATCGCCAGCCTGCGCCGCTTGCTGGACGGCCTGCGCAGTCACCCTTTCCAGCTCTCCACCGGCATATTCCAGGATAGCTGTCGCCGCCCCTTCTTTAATGCGGCGTCTCGCTTCTCCGGCCAGCGCCGTGCCTGAAGCCAGGGTCTCCCAGCACCCCCGGCTGCCGCAGTTGCAGCGCGGTCCCTCGGCCTCGATAACCATGTGTCCCAGCTCCCCCGCCATACCGGTAGCCCCGGTGTAAAGCTCGCCGTCGATGATTATACCACCCCCGATGCCGGTGCTTACCGTGATATAGATAAAATTACGAGCCCCCCTACCAGCCCCGTAGTAGAGCTCCCCCAGCGCCGCCGCATCGGCATCATTGATGAGGAAGGCCCTTCTCGAAAGCTCCCTCTCGATAATATCGCGTAGAGGGACGTCCTTCCAGCCGGGGAGATGGGGCGAGGTAAACAGGATGCCTGTTTCCGGATTGGATAGTCCCGGGGCCCCTATGCCTACGGCAGCGAGGTCGGCGGCGGCTACGCGGGCCTGGCTAAGCGCCCGGCGGGCGGATTTCAGAATCGACTTCACCACGGCCTCCGGGCCCTCTCCGGCCGGCGTTATGCTGTGGTCGCGCGACAGCATCTTGCCCTGCGCGTCGCTAACCGCCGTCAGTATCTTGGTGCCGCCGAGGTCGACACCGAGAATCAAGGTGTCACGCCATTTACCCACTTCTAGCTCTCCTCCCGGGGAGGCCGG
>CAZXVG010000143.1:0-3564 GCA_964644205.1 uncultured Dehalococcoidales bacterium
AAGGACCTTATAGAGATGCGACATGGGTAAGATATTCATTATCACCACGCTGGGGTTATTGATGTTTTCTCTGGGCCTAGGGTGCCGGCCACCGCCGGGGGCAAACCCTGATGCGCTAACCCTTCAGATTGAGTCACCGAAAAGCGAGACCTCCTGGGGATTTACCTCTATTCATGGGACCGTCTCCTCGCCTGAGGCCTCGGTTACCGTTAACGGCGATGGCGTTCCCGTCGCCGCCGACGGTAGCTTTACCCTGGATTATATTCCGCTCTCCGAGGGGAGAAACGATTTTTATATCGTGGCAACCCTGGGTGATGACGAGGTCAGCCGGCTGGTTACTGTAACCTATACCCTCAATCTGAGGGCAAGCCTCAACCTGAACCTGGAGCCGGGCCGGGACTGGTTTACGGGGTCGCCGGTGGAGATAGGCGGCCGCGTCTCCGACCCCCGCGCCGAGGTTACCGTTAACGTCGTGAAGGCCGATATCGGGAGGGACGGCTTCTTCTCGGTAACGCTTGAGCTTACCGAGGGAACGAACCCCCTCACCGTCGTCGCCAAGCTAAATGACCAGACTTATAAGGAGACCGAGGAGGCCTTCTACGTGCCGCTGGTGCCGCTTACCCTAGATATAGAGACGCCCGAGGATGGGTGTGAGTCAGCGATAGACCTGGTCAAGGTAGCGGGCACCGTCTCCGACCCCGAGGCCGAGGTCTTTATTAACGACACACCGGCCCTGGTGACTGCCGCCGGCGTCTTCTCCGCCTATGTCGAGCTTGATGAAGGAGAAAACCGTATTGAGGCCGTTGCCACCAGGGGAGAAGACAGGGAGACCGATGAGGTCTCTATTACCTATCAGCCCACCGAGACCCCCTCAGGGGTAATATCGCTTAGGATAGACTCCCCGCAGGCCAAGGCCACTTATAAAGTAAACGTTCTACCGGTAACCGGCACCGTTTCCGACCCGGCGGCGGTGGTCGTGGTCGATGGTATGGAGGCTGCGGTGGCGGAAGACGGCAGCTTCCAGGGTCTTGCCGTCCTTAAGGAAGGCGAAAACAGCATTAAAGTTGACGCTATCAAGGGTAACCTGAGGGCTACCGAGAACGTCTCGGTTACCTTCGACCCGGCGCTCGTTATCTATTTAGACTATCCGGATACCAGATCTACCGATTACACTAAAGAGCCGCTGATGGTTACCGGCCGGGTAAATAAACCGGGGGCTGAGGTGACTATCAACGGGCAAGAGGCGACGGTATCGACGGACGGCAGCTTTACCGCCTGGATAGATATCGGAGGCTCGGATTGGCTGACTGCGGTGGCCACCTTCGGTGAGGAACGCGACGAGGCCAGGGAGGCCCTTTCACCGATCCCTGGATACTCCATCTTCTCCGCTGCCCATTTGGAGTACGAGCCGGAAGTAACCCTGAAGGCCGGTGACACCAGGCGGCTTGCGCTTACCCTGGAGACGAGAAAAGACGGCCCCGGGAGCTTCTCCGGCAGACTGTTTTACGTCGGCGGGGAATACGAGATTCTGCCCCTTCCCATGCCGGAGGGCCTGGACGTTTACCTTGAGCCGCCAAAGTTCACAGCCTACTCAAACACTATCTATAATTTTAACCTTGTTCTGGTAACGACCGCAGAGCTCCCCCAGGGCATCTACTACCTCCACTTTTATAATCACCTCGAAAACGGCTTCTACAGCGACGGCTATATCAGGGTCACGGTGCGGTCATAGCTTCCCTGCCAGAATACTAAAGGGGTAAAACGATACCGAACAAGAGGGGAGGTAATTCGAATGAAGAAGATAATGGTCTGGCTATCGGTGGTAACCTTACTCATCCCAACGCTAGCCTGCTCTCAGCCACTAACTACTGGCGAGTTGATCCAATCAGATAAGCCGCGCGTGACTTCACCAGAAGTGGATGAAACGGACCTGGCACTCTTGGTCGAAGGAAACAGTGTTTTTGCCTTCAATCTATATCAGGCACTTAAGGCAGGAAATGAAAACTTCTTCTACTCCCCCTACAGCATATCGCTGGCGCTTGCTATGACCTACGCTGGCGCTAGAGGTGAGACCGAACAGCAGATGGCCGATACCCTTCATTTCACCCTCCCTCAAGACCGTTTGCATCCGGCGTTCAATAGCATCGATACAGAACTCGGAAAGCGCGGCCAGGGTACTGAAGGCGAGGATAACGAGGGGTTCCGATTGCATGTCGCTAATGCCATCTGGGGCCAGAAGGACTACCAATTTCTCCCCACGTTTCTTGACGTGCTGGCAGAGAACTACGGCGCCGGGCTTCGCCCCGCTGACTTTGCCCGAGAACCGGAACAGTCTCGCATCACCATTAATGAATGGGTAAGCGAGCAGACCAAGGGCAAGATTAAAGACCTTGTTCCGCAGGGCCTTATTCACTCACTGACACGGCTCGTTCTCACGAACGCCATCTACTTCAATGCCGCATGGTCATACCCGTTTAAGGAATCGATGACCAAGGAAGAACCATTCTATCTCCTTGACGGCAGCGAGGTCACCGTACTTATGATGGAGCAAACGGAGAATTTTGTCGGCTACACTGAGGGCGAGGGCTATCAAGCAGTGGAGCTACCATACAAGGGCCACGAACTCTCAATGGTAATCCTGCTTCCCCGGGAAGAAAATTTCGAGCAGTTTGAAGGTGCTCTGAGCTATCAGCTTGTGGATTCAATATTAGAGGCACTGGAGCACGACCATATCAATCTTGAAATGCCGAGATTCAGTTTTAAATCAGAGTTCAGCTTGAGTGAAACCCTGGCGGCAATGGGTATGCCGGATGCCTTCTCCGCGGGCGCCGCCGACTTCTCGGGAATGACCGGTAATCGAGAACTCTCTATCCAGGAAGTAGTCCACAAGGCGTTCGTATCCGTCGATGAAGCCGGTACCGAAGCCGCGGCGGCCACGGCAGTAACCATGCCCACGTCGGCACCCCCTGAGGAGCCGATTGTAGTCAACATTAACCGCCCCTTCATATTCCTGATTCGAGATATTGAAACCGGCAGCCTGCTATTCATGGGCCGTGTTCTGAACCCGGTTCAGTAATTAGAAGTCCGTTGGGCAAACGGCTTGAGTCTGTCCGATAAATAGCCTAGAGAATTGAAATGAAATCGGGAATAAAAAGGCTGATAACTGGATTGATGTTAAGTGGTTTCCTGCTCACCACGGGATGCATCATCAACGGGCAGCCGCCGGAACACTCGGTCGGTAACCCGGTGGCGTTTCCGGACGGTTCCGGCGGTATCGTGGTCGCCTACCAGATTAACCAGGGTAACGGCCGGGCTACCTACCTCCAGAGGCTGGATGCGGACGGGCAAGCGCTGTGGGGAGAAGCGGGAATCCGGCTGAATCCATGAACCTGGCCGCTCGGGTTATATAAGAAGTGGAAGCCACCGGAGATGAGGTGCTGCTAACCTACGCTATACCTCTCTCATCAGGGGTGCCAGAGAAAGAAGTAGGAGTTCTGTCTACCATACACTATGGTGGGCGGTACTGGACTTGAACCAGTGACCTCTTGCGTGTGAAGCAAGCGC
>CAZXVG010000144.1:0-2128 GCA_964644205.1 uncultured Dehalococcoidales bacterium
ACGGCGAAGCTGATGCGGGTGGGGAAGTTGGCCTTGATGAGGCCGGTAACCACGTCTACCGAGGGGCGCTGGGTGGCCACCACGAGGTGGATGCCGGTAGCCCGGGCCAGCTGGGCCAGTCGGCAGAGGATGTGCTCGACCTCGTCGAAGCCGGCCATCATCAGGTCGGCCAGCTCGTCGATGACCAGCACCAGATAGGGGAGCTTGTCTTCGCCTTCGCGGTTTTTGTTGTAACCCTCGATGTTGCGGGCGCTGGCGGTGGCCATCTTCTGATAGCGCTTGTCCATCTCCTGGTTGAGCCAGCGGAGCGTGGTCAGGGCCTTATTGGTATCGACGATAACTGGTACCGCCAGATGGGGTATACTGTTAAACGGGGTGAGTTCCAC
The DNA here is from genome assembly GCA_964644205.1 of uncultured Dehalococcoidales bacterium. Taxonomy (GTDB): domain Bacteria; phylum Chloroflexota; class Dehalococcoidia; order Dehalococcoidales; family UBA5760; genus UBA5760. The sequence continues at coordinate 387 of CAZXVG010000144.1, forward strand.
CCGCTTCGGGTCGACCATGATGAAGCGGACGCTGTTGGGGGAGTTGTGTAGCAGCAGGCAGCAGATGATTGAGTTAAGACAGACGGTCTTGCCGCTGCCGGTGGCTCCGGCGATGAGCAGGTGCGGCATCTTGGTCAGGTCGCCGACCACGGCCTCCCCGCCGGCCCCCTTGCCCAGCGCCAGGGTGAGCCGGGACTTGGCCACCAGCTTCTGAAAGGAGCTGGTCTCGATGACCCCGCGCAGGTTGACCATGCCCAGGGTGGTGTTGGGCACCTCGATGCCGACCACCGGTTTTCCCGGCACCGGGGCCTCGATTCTGATGCTGGGGGCGGCCAGGGCCAGCGCCAGGTCGTTAGCCAGGGCCGTGATTTTGTCTACCTTGACCCGGGTCTTGGAGACCTCCTCCAGTCTGATGCTGACATTGCCGTCTTTATCCCGTTCCCTTATCTCCTTCATCTTTCTGTCCCAGCCCGGTTCCACCCCGAACTGGGTGACGGTCGGCCCGGCGTTTATCTGGACTACCTTGGCCTCGACCCCGTAGCTGGCCAGGGCATCCTCGATGAGCCGGGCCCTCTGCAGGTTGTCCGCCTGCCCGAACTCGACTTCCTGGGTTGAGTCCAGGATGTCAATCGGCGGCAGGCGCCAGCCGTCCTCGGTAACCAGGGACGGCGATTCCCCGTATTTTCTCCAGACCTCCTGGGCTACCTGGCGCAGCTCTTCCTGAGTCGGGGCGGTTGACAGAGGCGTCGGCGTGGGTGTGGGCCACCTTTCCGCCGCTACCGGTGGGGGTGCCGGGGTAATGGCCGGGGTGGGGGTGGTCGGGGGCGGCGGTTCCGGGCGCAGCGGCGGCGTTAGGGTAATCGGGGGCGGTACCTGCAGAACAGTGGGCTCGGGGGCGGGGCGTCTCTGGAGCTGCCTCCCTAGCCACGAGTTGGCCTTTCGGGCGGCGCTGGCATAGGCGCCGGGGGTTACCAGGGCGATACCGGCCATGACCAGCCCTATTATCCGGGGGATACCCAGGAAGCTTGAGTTGGGGAAGCCGATGAGGTACTGGCCGATGCTGCCCCCCAGCCCCTGGTAGGCCAGGATGCCCCAGACGGCGAAGGTGTAGGCGATACCGCCCCACCACTGACGAAAGCGCACCAGCGTGGGGCAGGTTTTCCGGCGCACCCAGGTTACCACGCCCAGGGTAATCAGGGCGATGATAAGCAGGAGCAGCCCCCAGCCGAACAGTCTCAAGGTCTCGTCGTGGACGCTTTCTGCCCAGGCGCTTATGTTGGGCCACTGCCAGGAAAGCAGGCCGACGATAGCGGCCACCGCGACGATGCGCAGGGCGATGCGCCAGCCGGGGAGGTGAAAGAGGCTTTCCTGCTTCGCCTGCTTACCCCGGGTCTTTAAGGACTTGTTTTGGGCTTTAGCTTTTCTCTTAGCCATAAAAACCACCCGGTGAGGTGGATACCTCCGGGCTACACCTGTACCATGAAAGGCAGTATCATGGGGCGCCGCTTGGTCTGCTCGTAGTAAAACTTGTTGAGGATATCCTTAACCTTGGTGTTGACCAGGCTCCACTCGGCGGGGCGGGTGCCGCTGTGGTCCAGGGTGCGGGCGACCAAGTTACGGCTTTCCTCGAGCATGTCCTTGGCTTCTCTGGTATCCACGAAGCCCCGGGAGACGATGTCGGGCCGGCTCATCAGCTTGCCGGTCTGCTTGTTCACGGCGATAATCACGACCACAATCCCGTC
>CAZXVG010000144.1:2228-3553 GCA_964644205.1 uncultured Dehalococcoidales bacterium
GGGGTCGCCGAGATGACCACGGTGTCGCCGCGCAGGATATGAACCTGACGGTGGTCACGGTTGGCCATGCGCACCAGGGCTGAGGTAGGCTCTCCCTGGCTGCCGGTGGTGGCAAGGACAATCTTGTTACGCGGCATCCCTTTTAGCTCATCAAGCCGGCCCAGGACGCCTTCCGGGTCGCTGAGATAGCCCAGCTCGAGCGCCATCTGCGACGTCTTTATCATGCTGCGGCCGACGATAAAGACCCGGCGCTGGTGTTTGGCGGCGGCGTTAATTACCTGCTGAATACGGGAGATGAGCGAGGAAAAGGTGGTGATGATGACCCTGCCCTCGGCATTGGCCATGACGTTGTCCAGGCTCTCCCCGACCACCTGCTCCGACGGGGTGTAGCCGGGTAGCTCGGCGTAGGTGGAGTCGGCAAGGAGGAGTAGTACCCCCTGGTCTCCCAGCTGGGCCAGCCGGGAGAGGTCGGTGGGCCGGCCGCTTACCGGCGTGTAGTCAATCTTAAAGTCCCCGCTGTGGACGACGGTGCCCACCGGGGTAGTTATGATTAGCCCTACGGCGTCGGGGATGCTGTGGCACACCGGGAAGAACTCGATTTTGAACCTTCCCAGGGTGAAGCTGCCCCCCGGGGGGATAACCTTGAGTTTGGCGCCGGCCAGCGCTTTGTTCTCCTTGAGCTTGACCGAGATGAGCCCGTTGGTGAGCTTGGTGGAATAGACCGGCACCTTGAGCTGGGGCAGTATGTAGGGCAGGGCACCGGTGTGGTCATCGTGCCCGTGGGTGATGATGATGCCCCTTATCTTCTCCTGCCTCTCCAGGAGGTAGTTTATGTCGGGGATTACCAGGTCGATGCCCAGCATCTCCTCTTCGGGGAACATATGACCGGCGTCGATGACGATGATATCGTTCTCGAACTCCATGGCCATCATGTTCTTGCCGATTTCGTTGAGCCCCCCGAGGGGGATTATCTTAAGTCTGGCTTTACTCATGGCTCTGGCCTTCAAACATATCTAGCTGCTTCGGCTCCGGTTTCACCTCGCCGACCGCATCCGCTTCACCGAGCAGGGCCGGAATCTTGAGCATGTCGCTCATGACCACCTGGCGCAGGCTCTGCTGGTGGAGGGCGGCGGCCGGGTGGTACATGGCGAAGTAGATGACACCGTCCTTCTGGTAGGCGGTGCCGTGGATCTTGCTGATGCTCTTACCGGGGAAGAACATGGCCATCGAGTAGCGCCCCAGGGTGACAATCATCCGGGGTTTTATGAGTTCAATCTGGCGGTCGAGCCAGTGGCGGCAGTTGTGTATCTCGGTGGGCATGGGGT
>CAZXVG010000145.1:0-3543 GCA_964644205.1 uncultured Dehalococcoidales bacterium
TTCCAGGTGGCGCCGCCGTCGCTGGTTACGGAGACGGCGCTCTCGGGGCCGCTGGTGGCGGCATAGGCCCGGCCGCTGCTCGTAAAGTCGTCGGCCATGACCACATAGCTGGGACCGCTCCCGGATGGGGCCTTTACGGCGGTGCTCCAGGTGGCGCCCCCGTCGCTGGAGTACCACACCTCGGTGCTGTCTCTCTCCCCGGCCATGAGCCTGGCTGTCCCCGGCCCATCGGCTAGGTCGAGACTGATAATATCGGTGTCGATGCCGCTGAGGCGCTGGGCCTGATTCTCATCTACCTGGTAGAGACCGCCGTCACCGCCGGCAACGCCGACAAAGAGGGGGTACGGCTCGCTGAAATCGGAGGCAAGGCATAGCTTAGCGGCGCCGCTGAGGGCAAAGCTCGTGCTGGCGGTATCGAGTAGCTCGACCAGGTTCCACTGGCCGGGGTTGCCGTAGTTATAGGCCACGTAGGAGCTGGATTCGTCGCTGACGGCGGCGGTGATTATCTCGTCGTCGGCAAAGTGCGGGGATAGGGCCAGGCTGTAGACATCGTAGCTACCGATACCGGCGTCCGTCCAGCCGGGAAACGGCGCCTCGTCTTCGATGAGATAGATGCCGCCGTACTCCGAGCTATCGGCGTCCCTGGTGGCGGCGGCCACGATGTTATGCCCCTCCAGCCCGGCGACGCTGATAGCGGTAATCGCGATGTGGTTATCGCCCGCCCCGCCCGGGTTCGGGGGGAGCTCGGTGAAGCTTAGGCCTCCGTTACTGGATTTATAGACGCGGGACGGGGTGGCGTAGTAGACGGTGTCGTCGTCATTGGGGTCGGGGGTAATAGCGACTATCTCATCCGTAGCGTTACCCGTGGCCAACCAGCTTTGGCCGTCGTCCGTGGATTTGAACAGCGTGTCGCTGGTGCCCGAGGGGGTGGCGTAGGCGTAGAGGGTGCCGTCTCCGGCGATAGCCAGGTGCCGGACATCCGAGCCCCGGGCCAGCACCCAGCCGCCCGACGGGCCCTCGCTAGGGATATTGACCGGAGACCAAGCGACCTCGTCCGGGGCGGAGAGTGCCAGGCTCGCGGGCGTCAGCATGCCCGCAAGACTCAACAACCAGAAAAGCCTGCTGGCAAGCCCTGCCTTTGCCACGTGGCGAATTCTAGTCCTGACGGCAGACTAAAGTCAATGTCCCTGGGGCGATGAGAGAGCGGCTGGCGGCGTGCTTTACGGGCTGAGCCTTGATATTGTATGCTTTCAGTGGATTTTTTCGGGGGTCTTGAGTTTTGGTCTGGTTAAAGTTTGCCGCCTGCCTGGCTATCATCCTGTTCTCCGGAACGAGTTTAGCCCGTTACGGGGACGCTATTGCTGAGAAGACCGGGCTGGGGCGGATGTGGGTGGGCCTGATTCTGCTGGCCGCCATCACTTCCATGCCGGAGCTGGTTACCGGGGTGAGTGCCGTCACCCTGGTCAAGCTCCCCGATTTAGCCGTGGGTAACCTGCTGGGCAGCTGCCTCTTTAATCTGGTCATTCTGGCCGTGCTGGATATTATGTCTCGCCCCCGACCGGTGCTGAGTCGGGTCGGCCCGGGGCATGTGCTTTCGGCGGTCTTCGGCATCGCCCTGGCCGGGGTGGTGGTCGCTGGTGTCTGGGGGGGGACGAGGTTCCCCGGGTCGACCGTGGGATGGGTAAGCGCTCCGGGTATCGTGCCCCTGGTGCTCTATGTGGTGGCGATATGGTGGCTCTTCCGCCGGGAACGAAGCCGGCAGGCATTGCAGACGGGAGTCCCCGTTGCCCAGTACCAGGATTTATCACTGAGAAAGACGTATCTCCGGTTTGGATTAGCCGCCGCCGCCGTGATTGGGGCCGGCATCTGGCTCTCGCTGGTCGGTGACGAGATGGTGACCACCTATGCCTGGGACGCCAGCTTTGTCGGCAGCCTCTTTGTCGCCATTACCACCTCGCTGCCGGAGCTGGTGGTTAGCATAGCTGCCCTGCGCCTGGGGGCGGTTGATATGGCGGTGGCGGACGTCCTGGGGAGTAACATGTTTAACCTGGCGCTGATAACGCCGGTTGACCTTGCCTACCGGGAGGGGCCGGTTTTATCGTCGGTGTCGGGGGCTAACCTGATGACGGCGGTATTAATTATAGTTATGAGCCTAGTCGTTATCAGCGGGCTCAAGATGCGGCGGGAGATTAAGACGTTCCGCTTCATAAGCTGGCAGTCCGTGGCCCTCATCGGGCTCTATATCTTCGGGATGCGCTACCTGTTTCTGGCGGGGGCGGCCCTGGGGTGAGGCAGCCTGGCTTTTAGGTTTACTTTGGGGGGAAGTTCTGTTATAATCTCACAGATTGTCTAGGCGCAATTGCTTAGGCGAGATTATTCAAGCGAGATGGCTTGTGAGAACAGGCCTTGGCTGGAGAAATAGTCTCTCCAGTAGCGTCTCGGAGGCGGTGAGCGAATATGGATTCGCATATCATGTTCCCGCCGAAAGTAATCACCACCGGACTGCATCACCCCATAGCTTTGGTCGCGGTGGTTAGTCGGTATGCCGGGGCGTGGTTTGGGCTGTTTATAGCGGGAACCGTATAATCTTTCTCTAGAGAGGTGCATTATGTCTGCTGAGGAGATTACAGACAGTGTTGAGACCATCGAGACCGAAGCCGAGAAGATACTGGAAGAGGCCAGGAAACAGGCCAGCGGGATTATTCTCAAGGCCCGGGACGAGTCCGGCCAGATTGCCTCCGCCGAGCTGTCTCTCAAGGAGATAGGGAAGGAGCAGGAGCAGACCATAAGTGCCGCCCGGAAGCAGGCAGACCGGGAGATTGAGGACGCCAAAAAGAGGGCGGCCGGGATTAGAGGGACTGCCGTGAAGAAGACCGGAAAGATTGTGGAGCGTATGGTGAATATCGTCACCGGGGCGGAGGCGGAATGACGGCGGTAATCTTCAACGTCCCTGAGTCTATGACCATGGTCAGGGTGGTCACTCTGAAGGACTACTCGGAGCCGACCCTTAAGGTGCTGCACCGGACCGGCGTGCTTCATGTTGAGGAGGGTAAGGAACTAAAGCCGGTGGACAGGGCGGCCATCGAAAGGCAGCAGAAGGAAGTAGACGAGCTACGCAGCTTTGTCAGCCGCATGATGAGCTACATCGAGGAGAAGGAGCAGGTTTCGCTGGGAGAGGATGTCGAGGTCATCTATACCCGGCCTTTCTCCGAGGTTACCCAGGAGGTGCGCTTGCTCTACGCCGACTTCGCCGAGCTAAACGGGAAGGCCACCAGGATTGACCGGGAGGTCCAAGAGCTAAGCAAGCAGAAGAGCTACCTCGGTGCCCTTACCCAGTATCTTGACATCAGGCTAAGAGACCTGCACTTTTCCGGGGACTATCTCTTCTCCCGGGTCTTTGTCATGTCTACCGAGGTATACCAGACTTTACATAATGAAGTAGATAAGTATCTCCTGGAGAGCAGCACGGCGGCGGCGGACAAGGAGATACTTCTTTTTGCTGAGATAGATAGGAAGATGATCCGAGAAGAGCGTTTAGTTAAG
>CAZXVG010000146.1:0-3508 GCA_964644205.1 uncultured Dehalococcoidales bacterium
GACCTCGACCGCTAATATTGCTGAGTTCGCCCAGTTTTTCACCGACCTGGCTCAAGATGCTGAGGCCATCGTGCACATCAGCATGTCCTCACAGTTCAGCGGTCACCACAAGGTGGGCTTACAGGGTAAGGAGCAAGCGCTGGAAAAGCTGCCGGGGAAAAGGATTGAGATTATCGATTCGCTCACCATGGGAACCGGGGTGGGGCTCATCGCCATCCAGGCAGCCAGAGCCGCCGCCCAGGGTAAGACCCTGGATGAGGTGCTGGCACTGGCTAACCATATCATACCGCAGGTGAACCTGTTCCTGGCCCGCGATACCCTCTTCTACCAGGCCGAGGGCGGACGAATATTCGAGGCCAAGACCTGGGCCGAGGCCGAATCGGCAACGAGCTTCCGCTCCGTCACCGAGGTAGACCCGTCTACCGGGGGCGCCCTGAAACCGGTGGCCAGGGCCAGAACCGTAGCTCAGGTTCTGGAAAGGCTGGTCGAGATAACCAAGGAGCGGGGGAAGCAAGACAAGCTGGTCGGCCTTATCTGCCACACCCGAGCCCTAGACCGCGCCCAGAAGCTTAAGGAAATGCTCCTCGCCGAGCTCGATTTCGAATGGCTGGATATCGGCGAAGAGTCAGCCAGCGCCGCCATCCACACCGGCAAGGGAGGAATCGGCTACGGTTTCCACCGTAAGACCGGCTAGGGATTTATAGGGAGAATAATAAGGGGGGACGAGGGTAATCCCCGTCCCCCCTTACCAGATAACGCAGTCTCTAGGTTAATGTCCAGCCGCCATCGGCAATCAGGTCACTCCCGATGAAGAAACTGGAAGCCGGGGAGGCCAGGAACAAGATAGCATTGGCAATCTCATCCGGTCTACCCTGCCTGTTGCCATCCGTGAGCAGACGCCCCTTCAGACGGTGTTTATTCATCTCCATAGCCTCTGGGGACGAGCTGCCCTCAGTCAGAATCGGGCCCGGGCTGACGGAATTAACCCGTATTCCATGCGGGGCCAGCTCCACAGCCAGGGTTCTGGTTAGCATCCATACCCCCGACTTAGAGCTATCGTAAGCGGTGAAGCCCGCCGTGGGGTGAAAGGCGCTGGCCGAGGTGATATTGATTATGCTGCCACCCCGCCCCTGCTTAATCATCTGCCGGCCGGCCTTAAGGCAGCAGAAGAATAACCCCCTCATGTTGATATTCATTACCCTATCCCAGGCCTCCGCATCCATCTCGGCGAAGGGTTTTAGGGGATATATCCCGGCGTTATTCACCATGATGTCCAATCCGCCAAAGGTTTTGACGGCGGCGTTAACCATGTTAGCCACATCTGATTCCCGGGTCACATCGCACTTGACGAAATCAACCTGGCAGCCGGCATCAGCCAGCTCCTTGGTCTTCTTTTTCCCGGTTTCCGGGTTAATGTCGGCGATGAGTACCGCGGCCCCGGCCTCGGTCAGTCGCCGGGCGCTGGCGAAGCCCATACCGGACGCCCCGCCGGTAATAGCGGCCACCTTACCCCTTAAATCGAATAGCTCCCCGATAGACATGTATTTCTGTTCCTTTGCCATTTACCTTACCCCTCCTATCATCACTTATGAGATAGAAACGAACGCCTTTCTCACCGGGCCATTATACTGCATCCGGCAGCATAATTGAATACCCCCAGCCCTGTGCCCAAAAGGCAGCAATTTTGCGCTATGGTACCTGTTAGTATTCTTTCGCCAGAGGTATTGACAACCAATTATTATCAGGGGTATTGTAAACCCACAAAAAGGACATCACACACGAAGCTTACAGGTTAAGGAGGGGGTGTTGCACCGTCACCTTTAGCCGGGCGCTTGGCGCCTGGGGGAGGAGAAAGATGGAAGCAAAAGATAGCCGCCCTAGAATCCCGACAGGCATTGAGGGGCTGGACAGCCTCATAAATGGTGGCCTGCCGCAGAATAAGGTATACCTTGTCAGTGGCGAAGCCGGAACGGGCAAGACCATCTTCTGTCTACAGTACGCTCTGGCTGGAGCGTCTCGAGGGGAAAATGCGGTCTATGTCTCTATTGACGAAAAGCCAGCTCACCTTATCGAGGACGCGGCATCTCTCGGCTGGGACCTGCAGAAGTATATCAAAGACAAGAAGCTGGCCCTTCTGGACGTAACCCCCTACTTCACCAACATACGTCTGGGTAAGGAAAAGATGATTGATGTCCGCGAAGTGGTATCCGACCTCACCAAGAAGGTGAGAAAGGTCAAGGCCACCAGGCTGGTCATCGACCCCATTGCTCCCCTGATCTTCAGCACGGAAGCGACCATACAGGTACAGGAATATATCCGCCGCCTTATCTTTTCAATCGAGGACAATCTGAAATGCACCACCCTGATCACCTCGGGGATTCCCTCGGGAACATTCCGGATTAGCCAATATCAGGTGGAAGAGTTTGTGGTATCCGGTATCATCCTGCTGGGTGTCAGCGGCCAGAAGGGGCGGGTGCGCACCCTCTATGTGCGTAAGATGCGGGGAACCAAGACCGACCTGGATGACCACATCTTCGAAATACTGCCCGGGCGGGGTATCGTAATCAGATAGGCAGCGACATGGACAGGATACTGATTATTGACGACGAGCCGTCGGCGCGGCGACTGATAAGGGGAACCCTGGCTAAATCAGACTTCGAGATCATCGAAGCCACTAACGGCGAGCAGGGTCTCAAAAAGGCCAGGGAAGAGAAGCCCGACCTCGTTATTGCCGACATACTTATGCCCCTCAAGGACGGCTATCAGCTGGCCAGCGAGCTACGGAGCAGCCCGGAGACGAGGTCGATACCGATTATCATGCTCACCGGGCTGAGGGAAGAGAAGGACGAGCTCAGGGCCTTCCAGCAGGGCGTTGATGACTATATTGTCAAGCCGATACGGGCACCCCTGCTACGGGCCAGAGTCGCCGCCCTTCTGGCCAGAACCAGAGCCTTGAGCGGTAAGGCCGATACCGAGTTGCCCCGCACAGAACCGGCATCGACAGAGAAAACCAGCTGCGGCTATCCACAACTGGACAAGGCTCTTGATGGCGGCCTGTCTCGCGGGGCTAACGTACTGCTCGTGGGAGAAACGGGGTCCGGGAAGAGTGCTCTGTGCCGGCGCTTTCTCTCGGCCGGGCTGAGAAATTCTGAGAGCTGCATGATGATTGCTCTAGAAGACGAGCCGCTGATGATTAGGAAGAGCCTGGATAACCTGCTCCCCAAGTCTGTTACTAAATACGAGGAGCAGAACAGGTTCCGGTTGGTGGACGGTTACAGCTGGAGCAAGGGTGTTACCGGCAGCACGGAACGGTTCAGTGTCAGCGGCTCCCTGGAGCTCAATCAACTAGCGGGCACTGTTTCCGATGCCGGCCAGGAAATAGGGCAATCACAAAACGGTAAGTCCGGCGGCTGCCGGGTCTTTGATTCTATCAGCAGCCTCTTTCTCAATTTCGAACTGGCCACCGTACAGCGGTTCGTGGCCCAGCTTGCCCGTACCGCCGCAAGCT
>CAZXVG010000147.1:0-3449 GCA_964644205.1 uncultured Dehalococcoidales bacterium
CTCGTGTTCTGCGATTCGCAGTTATGGGCACCCAGGGTCGTGATCTTCATTACCTGTGATTAAATCCAGTGGCGGCGGCGGAAGAAGTAGAGCATACCGCCGACGATGCCGGCCATGATAAGGACGATGTAGAGCAGGGCGTTCCCGGACGACGCAAAGGGCAGGCGGATGTTCATCCCCCAGAGGCTGGCAATCAGGGTAATCGGCATGAAGATGGTGGCGATGATGGTCAGGATGCGCATGACCTCGTTGGTGTTGTTGCTGGCCAGCGAGTCGTGGGTGTCATTCAGCCCCTCGATTATCTCCTTGTACTCGTCCAGGGCGTCCCAGATTTTGTCCAGGTGGTCTACGGTGTCGCCGAAGTAGACCGAGAGGTCCATCTTGGTGAAGCGGCGTATCTTGGGCTCCAGGCTGCCGATAACGGCCCTCATCGGCCATATGATGCGCCGGAAGGAGATGATGTCGCGTCTCAGGTTGGATATCTCCTTAATCTGGCTGCGTCCCCGGTTGGCGAATATCCTGTCCTCAACGTCCTCGATGTTATCCAGCATCTTGTTGGAGATGGGTAGACAATAGTCAATCAGCCGGTCAACGATGCGGTAGAGGAGATAGCCGGTGCCGCCGCTAAGGTTCTCCTTCCGGGACTCCTCGTCAATCTCACACTCCCGGAACAGCTTCACCAGCGGCTTGAGCTCGCCCTTGTGCAGGGTGATGAGGTAGTCCTGGCCGATAAACACCGATACCTGGCTCGGGGTGGTCACCCTGGCCTCCTTGTTGAAGACCGGGAAGTGGAAGACCAGGAAGAGATAGTCCTTATAGACGTCTATCTTGGAGCGCTGGATACGGCTGAGACAGTCGTCCAGGTCCAGGGGGTGGAAGGGGTAGTGCTGCGCCAGGTACTCGGTCTCCTTCTCCGTGGGGTGTTCGATATCAACCCAGGTCAGTTCCCCCAGGGTAAGCGACTTTATATTCAGCTTTTCCTCTTTCTTGGTCTGAGAGACAGCCACTGCCGGTTACCTCCCTGGTCCAGAATTACTTTAGCGGAGTGGTCTTACCAGGGGTCTGATTATACGCTACCGCCGGGTCGTCTATCAAGGCGGCAACTTTGCCGTCTTATTGTAGCACAATTCTTGCTCACCCGCACCCGAACTGATATATTAAAGGGGCAGCCCGGTTACCTTCAGTGGTATTAGTCATGAAGCCTAAGAAGCCTCCCTTAAGACACAGAATCAGCCTCAGAATCAAGAAGGCGCTGGGGATGAATGTCTTCCTGTGCGACAGCTGTAAGTGGAACTGGCGCAGCGCCTGCCGCCGCCCGGAGCGCCCCAATGCTACCTGGTGTGATGAATACGCCAAGCGGGGGAAATAGCCCGCTCGCCCTAATCCCCCGATGACCGTCTTGACAACCGCGCTCTAATCTGGTAGAAATCTGAGGCACTCTAAGGCAACCTGGTTGGGTACCGGCGATATGGACGGCTTTTTCGACGGCTTTCAGCTTGGGGTTCTCTGCCTTTTTACCGGCTTCCTCATCGTGAGGTTGGTCCAGGTTCGTCTCCGGCATGGAGTCAGCGCCGTCTCGCTCGGCTTTCGGGCCGGCCGGAAGCTGGGTTTCCTCACCCTGTCCCTGGTGGTGCTGATAACCGCCTGGGTTATCGTCATGCTCCTCTACACCCTGCACCCCGAGATTAGCCTGCTGGCTTACCCCCTGGCGTATAAGCTGGTCGATTCCCTGGCGGCTAAGATTGCCGGTGTCTCCATAGTTGTGCTTGCCTTCGTGATTTACGCAGTGGCCTGGGTTAGGCTGGGTAATTCCTGGCGGGTGGGCGATAGCCGGGCGAGGACCGGAGACCTGGTTACCGACGGCATCTACAGCATCTCACGGAACCCGATCTATGTCTATTTCGGCCTCTACTTCACCGGCACCTTTCTGATAAATGGTGCCCTGGCCTTTCTCATCTTTACGGCTGTGGTCATCGTCAATATTCACCTGCTTACCCTGACCGAGGAGGAGTTCCTGCGGCGGACTTACGGCGGGGGCTTCGGTGATTACTGCCGTGAGACCGACCGTTATATCACCTGGCGGAAGCTCCGTCCCGGCTTCTTGCTCGGGAGACGCTAGCTCTTATAGGGGCTTAATAACCGAATGGAGGTTGGCTATGGCGAGACTGAGTAAAAGCGAAGTTGGTAAGCTGGTGGGGAGTATCGCGGCCTGCGAGGGTGCCGGGCTCATCGGCGCCCTTTTCACCACGCCGTCCATCACCACCTGGTATGCTGCCCTGGCGAAACCATCGTTCACCCCGCCGAACTGGGTGTTTGCTCCCGTGTGGACTAGCCTCTACGCCCTGATGGGGGTGGCCGTGTTTCTTGTCTGGCGGCGGGGGCTTACCCAGCCCAGCGCTAGGCCGGCGTTTATCCTTTTCTGGGTGCAGCTGGTAGCAAACCTGATGTGGTCGATAGTCTTCTTCGGCTGGCATTCTATCCTCGGCGGGGCGGTTCTTATCGTCTGCCTCTGGGTTCTGGTGCTGATTACCATGATTAAGTTTTTCCGGCTGTCGCGGGTAGCCGGCGGACTGCTGGCACCTTACCTGGCGTGGCTAAGCATCGCCTCGGCGCTCAATGTGTGGGTAGCGATTCTTAACTAGCCGTGCGCCCTTTTGCGGCATAAAGGCGACAGGCTTTATAATAGGTGTCGAGGTTTAAGGTTTAGCGGGGGTTAGCGATGCATCTCAGGGGCCGGATGTTCCTTCTGGTGGCCCTGCTCTTTGGTATCCTCTACGGTGTAATCACCGGAATTGGCATCTGGACGGGGCGGGCAATGTCTATTTCTATATCATCCTGGCCTTTGCCTTTATCGGCCTACAGTATCTCGTCGGCCCCTTCATAGTTGCCCGGACGATGAAGGTAAAGTGGGTCTCGGAGAAGGAATCCCCCGAGCTGCACCGCATGGTGGCCGACCTGGGCAGCGTCCGGCTGGGTAATATGCCGCACCATCTGGCCTCGGCGCTTTATAAGCTGGTCTATAGTAACGCCCGGTTGAAGGGTAGCCAGGAGCTCAAGCGCGTGGAGGGGGTAAAGGCCTTCTTTCTCAACGACCCCTCCCGGTCCTGGTACGAGATTAAGGAGCTGGCCCAGGTTGACCGGGACATGAGCGGCACCATCGATTATGACGAACTTATGGAACTACGCCAGAAGAAGGTGCGGCTGCGTACCTCTGACAAAATGGTGGAGTTCTTAAGCAGCCATCCTAATACGCTCAAGAGGGTAAAGCACCTGTCCACCCTGGTCGTTTAGTGACCGGGGTCACTCACTAGGTGGCGTCTTTACTTTCCTGATATATGTGAACCGCGGTTTCTCTAGGTTGCACCGCGATTTGTGATTTGCTACACTGGCTCTAAGTAGGTGGGCCGTTAGCTCAGTTGGTAGAGCACCTGACTTTTAATCAGGGTGTC
>CAZXVG010000148.1:0-3448 GCA_964644205.1 uncultured Dehalococcoidales bacterium
CAGTGTCCTAGGCCGCTAGACGAATGCGCCACAAAAAAGCCCGCCGTAGTTTATCATGCCGCCGCCCTAAACTCAAGTCTCGTCCGCGCCTGAGGGCAACCGTCAGCCGGCCTGAGTACAATGATTCTATAGCTATAGCCCGATAAAGAAACTGCTGCCAGCCGCTAAGGACTAAGCCTGAAGAACCAGGTAACGGGGGTGTCCGTCACCCCTTCTTAACCAGTTCCCGATTACAGCAGACCAGGGTGCAGGGAGCACAGCGGCACTGCTCCGGGGGAAGCCCGACGTCCCGGCACTCCTTGACTACCTTAAGCTCAAGCCCGCACTCCTTACAGGCGTAAACCTCACCTAACTTCATCTGATGACAATGAGCCACGATACACCTCCCGACTGGCGCCAATACATCATCCGCCTCATTCCCAGACCTCTTCCTGTTTAATTGTAGTTATCTTGCTCTCTCAAGGTCAATAATCCGATATATAGAATATCTGCTAATCCCCGAAGAGTTGACATCAGTGCTATAGTAGTATAAGAGCGTAGTAGTCAATGCCTAGATACAGCACCACTGACTGCGTCGCCAAAATATATGGAAATCGGTATTACCCTCACAATAGTCTTCGCCGTTCTTAAATGGGTCGGTGTCATTGATTGGTCCTGGGTTTGGGTACTCTCTCCGCTTTGGATTGGGGCTGCAATAATGGGAATCATGTTTGCCGCTGGTGGGGCAGTGACTTTCTTTATGAGCAGGAGGGAACGCAAGATGGTAACCCGGAATAGGAGGGAATTGGGCGGAAGCAATCCAATTGTGGAAGGTGAAGTAAGAAAGCAGGAAACCTTTAGAAGTAAAAAGAGGATAGCATTCTGCATCTTAGGCGTCGCTCTAGCCATAGTCGCTAATATTCAAAGTGATATCGGCTTCGAACTAGACCCCGTGAACTGGACTGTACATGATGACATCGCGATGTTTCTCCTATTTCTGGGCTTATACTTTGTAATACAAGGCTCTTACTGGTGGGCTAGGGAAAAGGGTAGAAGTGGTTGGTGGTGCTTAATGGGCTTGTTAGCACCGATAGGATACATTGTCCTCATGAATCTGAAAGATAAAAGATTGCTTCGGGATAAGGACATGGAACCAATCTCAGGTGCTGTAAACTATTGTCCCCACTGTGGCTATAAGCTAAATGAGGTAAGCAACTATTGCCCAAACTGCGGACGAGAAGTGGTCTAACCGCCGCCAGCGCGCCCCCACGCAAATAACTGATGCTGCACAAACGTCACGCCTGAAAGATGGTTACGGCTTCCCGGTTAATTACCCGGCGCGGCGGCTCCGAATCGCTCTCGCCAGGGATACCGCCGGGTTTACCAGGCACCCCCGCACCGCAGCGCGAAACCTCCGGTGCCGGGAGATGAACCTGGCCAGCGGCGGACTGAGCCGGTAATAGATGGCTACCAGAACCCGACCAGCAGGGTTGGGTTTGAGGAACTCGTCCCGGAAGCGGCGCAGAACCTCAACCTCCGCCGACAGCGGCGTACCATAGACCGCGGTAGCGATAAAGCACGCCTGTTCTTGCGATTCATCTTCGTAGTCATCCTCGTATCTGGCCATGCAATACCTCCGCAGCTCCCGAATCAGGATTTTGAAGGCTCTCAAAAATGGCTGGGGAAGAAGGATTCGAACCTTCCCTTACGGATCCAGAGTCCGTCGTCCTACCGCTAGACGATTCCCCAGCAACGCTGAAATTATAACCGCCCATTAAGAGAGGTGTCAATCGCCGCCTCTTCTTCTGCTATCTGCCGCTCCCGGCTCACCGGTCGGGGGGGTTGACATGAGCCCGGCCCGGTGTATGATATATGGGGCATCACCGTAATTTACGCATAGGGAGCGCCAAGTGACTGAGACCAAGGCGGTATTTTTCGACTGGATGGGCACCCTGGCCCACCCCGAACCGGATAGACACGAGCTCTTTAGCCAGCTCGCCGGTGAGCTCGGTTTTGAGCTTTCCCCACAGAGGCTGCTGCGCGGGGTCATGGAGGCCGACACGCGGGTTCCGGAAGGGGCCCCGCCGAGATATGCCGAAGGCAAAGACGAGACGCCCTTCCTCCGCTGGTGGGAGGTGCTGCTGGCCCAGGCCGGAGCCACGATACCGAAGGACGTCAGGTTGGAGATTACCAGACGCGCCGGGAGGCACGTCAGGGAAGCCGCCTGGGTGCTCTACGACGACGTGTTACCGGCCATAAAGGCAATCAAGGAAAAGGGGCTGCGCCTGGGCCTAATCTCCAACATGTACCTGGGTAGAGCCGGACTCGACGCCTTCCTGGACGTCGTGGTCACCGCCAAGGACGTCGGGGCCAGCAAACCAGACCCCCTTATCTTCCGGGCGGCCCTGAAACAGGCCGGGGTAACGGCTAGCGAAGCCGTCTACGTGGGTGACCAGTACGAACTGGACGCGGTCGGGGCGAGGAAGGCGGGGATAAGGCCCGTCCTCATTGACCGCTACGGCATAGTCAGCGAGACAGTGGACTGCCCGGTTATCCAGAGCCTCCCGGAGGTCCTGGGCTTCCTCTGAGGCGGCGGGGAGCGGCCCTTAAACCACTTGTCCCAACCCCGTATTCCGGGTATAATGCCACCGTTACCGGCCGGGGGTTCCGGTAACTGAGACAATGCAGCGACGGTTTCAAGAGGCGCTATACCGAACGACCCGGTTTTTCGCCCTACCCTTCTTCAGATTCCTGTTCTCCGTACTGACACGCTATCGGGTAACGGGGCAGGAGAACGTTCCCAAACACGGCCCCCTACTCATCGTAGCCAATCACCTGAGCGACTCCGACCAGTACCTGATGTACTTCACCATCAAGCGCCGCATGAGATTCATGGCCAAGGAGGAGCTGTTCCGCTCCGCAAGGATAAGAATCCTGGCCACGGCCTTCGGTGCCTTCCCGGTCTCCCAAAACGGGACTAGCCGCAAGGCACTGGGCGAAGCCTACCGGGTCCTAGACAGAGGTCTGGCCCTGGCCATGTTCCCCGAGGGAGCCAGAAGCAGAAACGCCAGGCTGAAGCGGGCCCTGCCGGGCACCGCCCTCATCGCTCTGGACAAGAAGGTACCCATCCTTCCGGTAGCTATCACCGGCATGGAGGCCAAGTGGAAGGGCATTCCCTGGGCCGCTATTCACCGGCCCCGGATAAGCGTCACCATCAGCCGTCCATTCTATCTGCCGGATATAGCTCACCGGCCCGGCAAGGCGGAGCTTAGCGAGCTAGCGGACTCCATCATGGAGCACATCGCCAGGCTGCTCCCCCCCGAATATCGGGGCTATTACGCATCGGCATCAAAGGACGAGAGGCCAGACTAGACTAAGACGAGCGGTTAAGCTCCCTACCGGTCTACCGGCCGTCTCAGCAGCACCGAGATAATCATGGTGTTCCGCGAGAAGGTGATATTGTGGGAGT
>CAZXVG010000149.1:0-3417 GCA_964644205.1 uncultured Dehalococcoidales bacterium
TTCTTGAGCCGCACATCAGCCCGCAGAGCACTTCCGGCTCCTCAGGCAGGTCCTTCTGACGCGCTAGATATACCTTACCCAGCTCAAAGAGCCTGATACCACCGTCCTCATGTCTTCGGTTTGAGGCCAGGGTCGCCAGCAGGTTAGCCCTTAGATTAGGGCGCAGATACTCCTGCTCCAGGGTCATGGGATTAGCCACCCGCAGGGGCGCAGCGCTGGGAGAACCCGGCTCCGGAAGCAGCCTGCCGAGCGCCTCCAGACTGGTTAAGGAGTAGGTAATTATCTCCTGAAAACCGTAGCCCACCAGGCTTTCGCGCAGCCTCCGTTTGAGGCGGAACAGGGGCTCCGGGCTCTGGTGAGGTATCGGCCGGCTGAGCAGGGTCGTCGGGATTTTATCATAGCCCACGATACGGGCTACCTCCTCGATAAGGTCGACCTCGCGGCGGATGTCTCCCCGCCAGTAGGGTGCTGTAGCCCATACCTCATCGCCAGCCTCCGTCCGGCAGGAAAAGCCTAGAGCGGTGAGCGCCTCGACTATCTGCTCGGGGCTGAAGCCGACCCCCAAAAAGCGCTCCATCTTGTCCGGGTCCAGGCGAATCGGTTCGTGCTCCGCCCGGCCTGGATAGACATCAATCAGGCCCCTGGCCACCTGGCCGCCACCGAGCTCGCTGATAAGCTGCGTAGCGCGCTTAAGGGCGACCACCGTTAGCTCGGGGCGAATCCCCCGCTCGAACCTCATGCGGGCCTCGCTGGGGAGCTTCAGGGCACTGCCGGTATGGTGAATGCTGGCGGGGTTAAAGTTAGCCGCTTCGAGCAGTATCGAGGCCGTCGCTTCGTTTACCTCACTGGCGGACCCGCCCATAATACCGGCTACCGCCACCGCCCCTTCCCCGTCGGCAATCACCAGCATGTTATCATTAAGAGACCGCCCTACCCCGTCCAGGGTGTCCAGGTTCTCACCGGCCCTGGCCCGGCGCACGATTATCTGCTGGCCCCTAATCCGCTGGTAGTCAAAGGCATGCAGGGGCTGCCCGTACTCCACCATGACGTAATTAGTGACATCGACCACGTTGTTTATGGGGCGCATACCGTAGGCAAGCAACCGCTGCCGTAGCCAGGCGGGCGAGCCAGTAACCTTGACCCCGGTGATGAGACTGGCCGAGTAGCGGGGGCACAAATCGGGGTCGGCGATGGACACTGAAATCTGCCGGCTGATAGGCTCCGCCGATTCCGCATAGTCAGCCGGGGGAAGATGCAGACCCTGCCCCGTCAGGGCCGCCACCTCTCTGGCGACGCCAACCACCGAGAGGCAGTCCGCCCGGTTAGGGGTTACATCCAGGTCGAGGATGACGTCGCCCAGGTAATCGGCCAGGGGCATACCAATCGGGGCATCAGCGGGCAGCACCATGATACCCTCGTGGCTCTCGGAGATACCCAGCTCCTTCTCCGAACAAATCATACCGCGGGAGACAACGCCCCGAATCTTAGCCGGCTCCAGGCGAAACAGCTCTCCGCTGCGCCCGTCACACAGCTGCGCCCCCACCGAGGCGAAGACCACCCGGTCACCGGAGCTGAGATTGGGCGCCCC
Source organism: uncultured Dehalococcoidales bacterium (assembly GCA_964644205.1). Lineage (GTDB taxonomy): Bacteria > Chloroflexota > Dehalococcoidia > Dehalococcoidales > UBA5760 > UBA5760. The sequence goes on from CAZXVG010000149.1 coordinate 1,589, forward strand.
GCAGACCACGGTCGCCTCTTCGGTGCCCAGATTCACGGTTACCAGCCAGAGGCGGTCGGCGTTGGGGTGGGCACTAACGGCGGTTATCTCAGCGATGGCGATAGCCTCCCAGCTACCACCCACCACCTGCATCCCCTTTACCTCAAGACCCGCTAGTGTCAGCTTCCGGGCCAGGTCATGGGGAGGTAGGTTGATATCAACATACTCCTTAAGCCACCTGAGTGAAACCTTCATAATCCTTCACCGGACAATGTAAATAAGGCCTAGAACTGGGACAAGAATCTCAGGTCATTACTGTAGAACAGCCTGATATCGTCAATACCGTGGCGCAGCATGGGCAGCCGGTCGAGCCCGATGCCAAAGGCAAAGCCGGAATAGACCTCGGGGTCGATGCCGCCGCGCTCGAGCACCTGAGGGTGGGCCATGCCCGCCCCCAGAATCTCAATCCAGCCGCTGTGACCGCACAGGCGGCAGCCGCTGCCGCCGCAGACGAGGCACTCGATAGCCATCTCCACCCCCGGCTCGACGAAGGGGAAGTAGTCGCAGCGGAAACGCACCCCCCGCTCCTCCCCGAAGAAGCGCCGGGCGAACTCGTAGAGGGTGCCCTTAAGGTCGGCCATGGTGATACCGGTATCGACGGCGATGCCGTCAATCTGATGGAACATGGGGACGTGAGTAGCGTCGCTGGCCTCATAGCGGTAGACCTTGCCGGGCTCAACCAGCCTTATCGGGGGCTGGCGGGACTCAATCATTCTGGCCGTGAGCGAGGTGGTATGGGTACGTAGCAGCATGGGCCTCGCCCCGCCATTGGCCTTAAAGTCGACCCAGGAGGTCGACATGCTGTCCCGGGCCGGGTGCTCCTCGGGGATATTGAGCGCCTCGAAATTATAATAGTCCCACTCCACCTCCGGCCCCTCCACCACCTGAAAACCCAAAGAGGCGAATATGTCGCAGACCTCGCAAACTGTCTGGGTAATGGGGTGCAGATGGCCCACCGGATAGGGACGGCCGGGCAGGCTAATATCAAAATAGCCTTCCCCGGCGGAAACGGTAAGCTGCGACTGGCGGAGCGCCTGCTCCCTCTGCCGGAGAGCCGCCTCCAGCTCAGCCTTGAGCCGGTTAGCCCGGGCTCCGGCGGTCTTCCTCTCAGCAACCGGTAGGGCTGCCAGTCCGCGCAGGGCCCCGGTCAGCTGGCTCTTTTTACCCAGATAGCGGACCCGCCAGAGCTCAAGCTCCTTAGGGTCGCTAACGGCCTCCAGTTCCTTAAGGGCGCTCTGCTCCAGTTTCCCAAGCTGCTGTAACATAGTCCTGTCTCTAAAGCCGGCGGATACCCCCACCTGAAAAGATACCGAAAGCCAGACGCCACCGGGCACGGCTCTGGCTCTACTATCAGTAAGCTGGTAAAGGGGGGACGGCCTAACCGCCTAGCCCTTAACCCCGTCTCTGGCGATAGCGACCAGCTCGGCGAACGACCCCGGTTCCCTGACCGCCATATCAGCCAGCATCTTGCGGTTAATAGTAACCCCGGCCTTCTTCAGGCCGTTCATAAACTGGGAATAGGTAAGGCCCTGGGCCCGGCTGGCGGCGCTAACCCGCAAAATCCACAGCCGTCTCATATCGCCCTTCCGTTCCCGGCGATGGCTGTAGGCATAACTCAGCGACTTGAGCATGGACTCGTGTGCCCGACGATAAAGCGCGTGTCGGGTGGCCCGCTGCCCCTTGGTCAGGGCGAGCACCTTCTTGTGCCGGCGATGAGAGGCCACTCCTGTCTTGACCCTTGGCAAAATGCCCTCCTGTCTAGCTAAACCCCGTAGGGTATAAGTCTTTTC
>CAZXVG010000150.1:0-3377 GCA_964644205.1 uncultured Dehalococcoidales bacterium
GAGGTAACCAAACCGGAGACCATCAACTACCGTACCCTGAAGCCGGAAAGAGACGGGCTTTTCTGTGAGAGAATCTTCGGCCCGACCAAGGACTACGAATGCTTCTGCGGTAAATATAAGAAGATTCGCTACAAAGGGGTAGTCTGCGACAAGTGCGGCGTCGAGGTAGCCCGGTCCAAGGTGCGCCGGGAACGCATGGGGCATATCGAGCTGGCCAGCCCGGTAAGTCACATCTGGTTCGCCCGGGGCATACCCAGCCGCCTGGGCCTGCTGCTCGACCTGTCACCGCGGAGCCTGGAGCGCGTCCTCTACTTCTCGCACTACATCATTACCGCCGTCAACGAAGGGGCACTTCAGGAGCTGAGGGAGCAGCTCAAGCAGACCTGCGCCCAGAAGGCCGAGGAGGGCGAGACCGCCCTGGAAACCAAGGCTAGCGAGCTTGAGGCGGGCGGGGCAACCGTGGAAGAGATAAACCAGCTCCGCCGCCAGTGGGTCGAGGAAAAGACCCAGCTCGAAGAACAGCTTGATAACGACCTCGCCCAGCTGGACGACCTGCGCAAGGGCACGCTGCTCACCGAGAGCCGCCACCAGGAGCTAACGATGAAGTTCGGCCCTGCCTTCGAGGCGGGGATGGGGGCCGAGGCGATTCTCCAGATTCTCAAGACCCTGAACCTGGATGAAGTGCACAACACCCTGATTCAGGAGACCCGTCACACCTCGGGCCAGCGCCGTAAAAAGGCCTCGAAGCAGCTGCAGGTAGTGGAGGCCTTCCGGCGCAGCGGCAACAAACCGGAGTGGATGATTATTACCGTGCTGCCGGTCTTGCCCCCCGACCTGAGACCAATGGTGCAGCTGGACGGCGATAGATTCGCCACCAGCGACCTGAATGACCTTTACCGCCGCGTTATCAACCGCAACAACCGGCTGCGCCACCTGCTGGAAATAGGCGCTCCCGAGATTATCATCCGCAACGAGAAGCGGATGCTCCAGGAGTCGGTGGACTCCCTTATCGATAATGAAAAGAGGGGGGGACGGGCGGTCTCCACCAGCAGCGGCAGCCACAATCTGAAGTCCCTCTCGGACATGCTCCGCGGCAAACAGGGCCGCTTCCGTCAGAACCTGCTCGGCAAGCGGGTTGACTACAGCGGCCGCTCGGTCATCGTGGTCGGGCCGGAGCTCAAGCTGCACCAGTGCGGCCTGCCCCGACGCATGGCCTTAGAGTTGTTCAAACCCTTCATCGTGCGCCGGCTGCTGGAACAGGGGCTGGCCTACAGCGATAAAGCCGCCCGGCGGCTGGTGGCCCGGGCCAAGCCCGAGATATACGACATACTGGAAGAGGTGGTCACGGAACGACCGGTGCTGCTCAATCGGGCACCCACCCTGCACCGGCTGGGTATTCAGGCCTTCGAGCCGATACTTATCGACGGTAGTGCCATCCGGCTTCACCCCCTGATATGCTCCGCCTTCAACGCCGATTTCGACGGCGACCAGATGGCGGCTCATCTACCCCTGTCCCGGGCCGCCGTCAAGGAAGCCAGAGAGACCATGCTCAGCATCCACAATATGCTGCTGCCCAGTTGCGGCGAGCCCGTGGTCACCCCGACCCTGGACATGGTTCTAGGCTGCTACTACCTGACCACCATCAAACCCGGGGCCCAAGGGGAGGGCACCGTCTTCAGCAACTTCGAACAGACGACCCTAGCCTGCGAGCTGGGCATTATCGACATCAGGGCCGAGATTGAAGTCAGGCGCGGCGAAGACGGCCAGCGCATCAAGACCACTGCCGGCCGCATCATATTCAATGAGGCTCTTCCGCTTGAGATGCGTGACTACGGTTTGGTAACTGACAAGTCAAGACTGAAAAAGATAGTAACCAGCTCCTACCAGCTACTTAGCAAATGGGAAATGGCCGAGATGCTGGACAACCTGAAACGGCTGGGTTTCCAGTACGCCAGCCAGTCGGGGACCAGTATCAGCATGAGCGACGTTAAGGTGCCGCCCGAAAAAGCCAGGCTGCTTGAAGGGGCCGAGGAAAGGGCGGCCATCATCGAGAACCAGTACCGGCGCGGCCTGATTACCGAGGAAGAAAGGTACAACGGCGTCGTCGGCGTGTGGATGGAAACCACCGACCAGATAACGGAGACCATCTCCAACTCCCTCGACCGCTACGGCGGCATCTACATGATGTCAACCTCGGGCGCCAAGGGTAACATCTCCCAGATAAGACAGATGGCCGGGATGCGCGGCTTGATGACCAACCCGTCGGGCCGAATAATCGACTTCCCCATCAGGTCGAGCCTGAGGGAAGGGCTCAGCGTCCTGGAATACTTTATCTCGACCCACGGGGCGCGCAAGGGCCTAGCCGATACGGCGCTCAGAACCTCGGAGAGCGGTTATCTCACCCGCCGCCTGATTGATGTCGCCCAGGACGTTATCATCCGCCAGGAAGACTGCGGCACCAGGGACGGCATCTGGATATCCGAGCCGGGAGAGAGGGAACTCCTGCCCTCATTCGCCGAACGCATCGTCGGGCGCCTGGCAGCGACCAAGGTGGTCGACCCGGAGAGCGGCGAGATTATTGTTGACCGCAACGAGGAGATTAGCGAGGCAAAGGTAGATAGAATTATCGCCTGCGGGCTGAACAAGGTTCACGTCCGCTCTCCCCTCACCTGCGAGTCGCGTCAGGGTGCCTGCCAGTACTGCTACGGACGGGACCTCGCCCGCGGCCACCTGGTTGACATGAACACCGCCGTGGGCATCATCGCCGCCCAGAGTATCGGCGAGCCGGGCACCCAGCTCACGCTGCGCACCTTCCACACCGGCGGCGTCGTCGGGCTCGACATCACCACCGGTCTCCCCAGGGTGGAAGAGCTCTTTGAGGGCAGACCGCCCAAGGCACAGGCTATCGTCTCCGAGATAGACGGCGAGGCCGAGGTCATCGATAACGAAGGGGAGAGAAAGGTAAGGGTCTTAAACGCCGAGGTGTTCCACGACGAGTATTCACTGCCCCCGGGCTTTCAGGTTATGGTGAAGAACAAGCAGTGGGTGGATGTGGGCACGGTGCTGGCCAGCCAGCCTCCTCAGGACGAGGCGGCGGCGGAGTCGGCGGAGATAACCACCGAGGCCGAACCCCTCCTGGCCCGCGTCGCCGGCGAGGTAACCGTTAAAAAGGGACAGCTATCCATAAAGTACCAGGAGCAGGAGGTGTGCGAATATACCGTTCCGGCCGCCGTCCACATCCGGGTTCAGAGCGGGGACAAAATCAAGGCCGGAGAGCAACTGACCGACGGCTCCATTAACCCGCAGGACATACTGCGTATCCTGGGCAAGGAGGCTGTCCAGCGCTACCTGGTCGACGAGATACAGAAGGTCTACCG
>CAZXVG010000151.1:0-3375 GCA_964644205.1 uncultured Dehalococcoidales bacterium
CGGAGTGAATCTTACCGGCGGCCTTAAGGGCGCTGGTGCCGCTCTTTATTGACCAGGCCCTGATTTCATCGGAGACCACGGTAAAGAAGGAGACCAGCCCCAGCAGGGCGTAGGCCTCCTTAATGGTGCGGTCAAGGCCGGACTCCCCGATACCGAACCCGCTGCGTAGCTCCTTGGCTTCGTCATCCTCAAGCTGCCCTAGCTCCATCTCCAGCTTGCCGCACAGGGTAACCAGGCTGTATCTTGACCGCGAGTAGCGCGCTCTCAGCTCCGCCTCCAGGGATGCCGCCTGAGGCAGCTGCTCCTCCCCGATATTGACCACTATCAGCAAAGGCTTAGCGGTGAGAAACTGAAAGTGGCCGGCGATTTTAGCTTCATCGGCGCTCAGCTTGAGCTCGCGCAGCGGTATGTTCTTCTCCAGGCTATCCTTAATCCTGGCCATCAGCTCCTGCTCACGGAGAAGCGCCTGGCGCTCCGCTGCCTGAGCGCCCTTTAATGACACCTCTATCTTCTCCAGCCGCCTCTCCAGCAGCACCAGGTCGGAAAAGGTAAGCTCGAGCTCCATGTTGGCGATATCCCGGTCGATATCCAGGCTGCCTTCAACATGGGGGATGGCCTCGTCGCTAAAGGCGCGGACGACGTTAATCAGAGCGTCGACACAGCCGAGCTGATTCAAAAGCTCGCCGCCTATCCCCTTATCCGCCGCCAGCCCCTTGACCGAGGCGCCAATGTCAACGAACCTGACCTCAGCCGGGACCACCTTCTTGGGGTGGAGCATATCGGCCAGCTTCTCCAGACGGGGCTCGGGGACACGGGTAATCCCGAGGTGGGGGGCTAGGGCCTCCCCGTGATAGCCGCCGGTGTCCGCCTTACCCTTGGTCAGGGCATTGAAGACGGTTGTCCGGCCGCTTTTAGCCAGCCCGATGATACCGATATCAATGCTCAACGTTCACATCCCCCGGCCTCTATCCCGGCTGTCATCCGTAGAGCAGGGGTAAGTTTACATAAAGTTTTCGCTCTGCCGACAGCCCCAGGCGGCTAACCGACGCCGGGTGTAATTTTAACCCTTTAGCGCTAACTCTTCAATACCGGGGAAATATCACAGTAGACGGCTTGGCCGGCAGGTATGGTAGAATTAAGAGACCCCGAAAGGAGAGGGTATTGCTGTATATCCTGACCGGCCCGGACGATTTTTCCCGCAGCGAGGCACTCAGCGAAATAAAGAAGGGGCTGGGCGACCCGACGCTGCTAGCGACCAACACCACCGTTCTCCAAGGCGGGCAGCTTGCCCTGGACGAACTGAGAAACGCCTGTGAGACGGTCCCCTTTCTCTCCGAGAAGCGCCTGGTCGTCGTCGAGGGATTGTTAGAGCGCTTCGAACCTAAAGGCCGCTCCGGACGGAAGAGGAATGCCGCCAAGGCCGATAGCCAGAAGGCCGAGCATAAGCCGTGGGCGGACTTCCTGAAGGGCATCCCGGAGAGCACCGTTCTGGTACTGCTAGACGGTAAACTGGACAACCGAAACCCACTGTATCGCGAACTCGGCGCCGGGGCCACGGTAAAGCCCTTCCCGTTGCTGAACAAGGCCGGGCTCCGCCAGTGGCTTGAAAGACGAGTGCGGGCGGAGGGGGGGAGCGGCATTTCCACCCAAGCCGCCGAGCTCCTGGCCAAGCTCGTGGGCAGCAACCTGTGGAGTATGCAGCACGAAATCAAAAAGCTCCTCCTGTTTACCCAAGGCCGCACCATCGGGGAAGAGGACGTTAGAAAACTGGTCGCCAGCACCCAGCAGACCAGCGTCTTCGCCATGATTGACGCCATCCTGGAATCAAAGGTGGCCACAGCCGAGCAATCGCTACAGCAGCTACTGGCCGGGGGGGCTGCCCCCGCCTATCTCATGGTCATGCTGACACGCCAGATAAGAATGATAGCCCGGGTTAAGGAGCTTAAGGCTCAAAGGAAATCGGAAACGGAGATTCAGAACCGGCTGGGGATTGCCTCGGAGTATGCCTTCCGTAAGACACTGGAGCAGGCCAGCCGCTTCCCGGCGGCGCGGATTAGGGAGACATACCGCCGCCTCCTGGAGACCGACCTCGCCATCAAGACCGGAAGGTGTGATGGGGAGCTGGCCCTCGATATCCTGGCTGCCGAGCTGTGCTCCCGGACCCACAAATAGATAAATCAGGCTTGACAGTCTTAAGGCCCCAATGATAGATTTTGTTTTGCTGCCGAGGCAAGATAGCCAGCTTCGCAGTCTCCCCTGATTCGGGTAGCCACGGCAGGGCGAACCCGTAGTTATTATGGTAGCGGGCAGGGCAGGATGGAAACGGAGCAAGCGGATAACGAGCGTCAACTGAAGGAGCTATGCCGCCGGCTGTCCCCGAGGCGCCTGATTCTGGCCAGCAATCGGGGGCCGATTGAATGCTCCTTAACGGAGAACGGGGAGCTCCACTCCCGGCGGGGCAGCGGCGGGGTGGTTACCGCCCTGAGCAGCCTCAGCAAATACGTAGCGCTCGACTGGATAGCCAGCGCCATGGGGCGGGGGGACAGAGAGATGGCCCAAAGGGCCGAGGGGAAACGCTTCAAAGCCTCGGACGATAACGATAACCTCTATCTCCGCTTCCTGGTCTTCTCACGAAGCACCTACCATAAATATTACAGCGTCATCTGTAACCCACTGCTCTGGTTCCTGCAGCACTATATGTGGAACTCACCGAGTACCCCCAATATCGACATCATCACCCATGACGCCTGGGAAAATGGTTACGTCCCCGTGAACCAGACCTTCGCCAAGGCGGTTATCGAGGAATCGATGAACAGCGACCTGCCCCCGATAGTGATACTGAATGACTACCACCTCTACCTGGCCGCAGCCTATATCCGGCGGCAGTTGCCGGACGTGGTCATCCAGCACTTTACGCACATTCCCTGGCCCTCTCTATCCTACTGGCAGCTATTGCCCGGCTCCATGCGGCAGGCAATCTTCCAGGGCCTGTGCGCCGCCGACATCGTCGGGCTGCAGACAGTGCGCGACGTTTACAACTTCCTTCGCTGCTGTGAATCGTCACTCGACAAGGCCAAGGTGGACTACGAGCGGCACACCGTCAACATAGAGGGCAGGCTCATTCAGGTCAGGGCCTACCCCATCTCCATCGATGTCGCCGGCCTCAAAAAGCTGGTCTCCTCAACCAAGCTAAAGGAATACCAGGCCAAGCTGCGCCCGCTCTGCGGCGAGCAGACCATAGTCCGGGTAGACCGGGCCGAGCCCAGCAAGAATATCGTCCGTGGCTTCCGGGCCTTCGACAAACTGCTGGAACGCTACCCAGAGTTCCGGGGCAAGGTCAAGTTCATCGCCTTTCTGGTGCCGACCAGAAGCCAC
>CAZXVG010000152.1:0-3375 GCA_964644205.1 uncultured Dehalococcoidales bacterium
GCGCCTTACGAGCTGGCTATCGAGCGCGTGCTCGACCTTGCCGCCGAGATGAAGAAAAGACGCGGCTTTGAACTTAGGGAGCTCGATATCGGCGGCGGCTTTGCCGTTCAGTATACCCGCGATGTGTCCGCCCCGCCGGTCTCCGACTATGCCGGGGCTATCATCGCTAAGCTTGTCGCTAAGTGCCGGGAGCTTAAATTAGCTCCGCCGCGGCTTACTATCGAGCCGGGGCGGGCGATAGTCGGGCAGGCGGGGGTGGCCCTGTACCGGGTTGGGACCATTAAGGAGATACCCGGCGTCAGGCGTTACGTCTCGGTGGACGGCGGTATGGGGGACAATATCCGCCCGGCCCTTTACGGGGCCAGATATGAGGCGGTAGCGGCTAACAAGATGGCCGAAAAGGAGGCTGGGGAGGTTACCATTGCTGGTAAGTTCTGCGAGTCGGGGGACATTTTGGTAAAGGATATCAGCCTGCCGCTTCTTACCCCCGGCGATATTATCGCCGTACCCGCTAGCGGCGCCTACTGCCTGCCGCTGGCGAGTAACTATAACGCCTCGCTGAGACCGGCGGTGGTTATGGTTGGAGAGGGTAAAGCGCGCCTCATCAGGCGGCGGGAGACCCTCGCCGACCTGGTGCGGTACGACCTGGCTTAGTTAGAGAGGAGTAAACCCACGGTGTGGCAGACGGTAGGTCAGAACAGGGCGGTTTCCCTGCTCCAGTGCAGCCTGGAGAGACAGGCGGTAGCCCATGCCTATCTCTTCGTCGGGCCGCCTCAGGTGGGTAAGATGACGCTGGCCCTGGACCTGGCTAAGGCGCTTAACTGCGGGGCCCCGGAACCTCCCTGCGGAGAGTGTGCCTCCTGCCGGAAGATAGCCGCCGGTAAGCACGCCGACGTCCAGGTGATAGACCTTGAGGGGGGCCGTAATTCAGGCGAAGCCAGGCTCCAGACCGGAATCAGCATCGACCAGATTAGGGCCATGCAGCACGCCGCCAGCCTGCCGCCGTTTGAGGGCAAGTTTAAGGTGTTCATTATCGACGGGGCTGAACTCATGTCGCACGAAGCGGCTAACTGCCTGCTCAAGACCCTGGAGGAGCCGGTGGGGCGGGTAATCTTCGTCCTGCTCGCCGCCGGTGAGAGGCCGCTACTGGCCACCATTGTCTCCCGCTGCCAGCGGCTGGAGTTACCCCCGCTGAGCACGGCTGAGGTCGAGGCGGCGCTCAGCAGCCGCTGTAGCCTGGAGACGCCGCGCGCTGACCTGCTTGCCAGGCTGTCCGGCGGCTGCCTGGGCTGGGCGCTTAACGCCGTCCTCGATGATAGCCCGCTTAAGCAGCGGGCGGAGCGGCTGGAGAGGCTCCTTAAGGTAGTTAGCGGCGACGGCGAGGAGCGCCTTGATTACGCCCTTCAGCTGGCCACTCAGTTCGGCCAGAACCGGGAAGCGGTTACCGAGATTCTGCACCTGTGGCTCGGGTGGTGGCGTGACCTGCTGCTCATCAAGGCTGGCTGCGGGGGGCTCATCACCAATACCGACCTGGAAGATACCCTTACCGGCCGTGCCGGGGGCTATACCCTGCTCGAGATAAGGGACTTTATCGCCGGTATTCAGGCGGCGCTTGAGCAGCTTAAGCAGAACGCTAATCCGCAGCTTGTGCTGGAGGTGCTTATGCTCAGCCTGCCGCGGAGAGTTGGGTGAGATATGGCTAATATTGTAGGCGTACGCTTTAAGAGGGCCGGGCGGGTGTACTACTTCGACCCGGCGGATATCGAGCTAGAGGTAAACGACTACGTGGTGGTTAAGACCAGCCGCGGCCTGGAGATGGGGCGGGTGGTTATTGCCCCCGAGCAGGTAATGGAGAGCGAGCTAGAGGAACCGCTGAAGCCGGTGATACGCAAGGCGGAGGCGGAGGATATTGAGCAGACCCGGGAGCTGGAGGAGAAGAGTGCCGAGGCCCTGGCTGAGTGCGGTCAGTGGATTGATAAGCTCAGGCTGCCCATGAAGCTGCTGGCTGCGGAATACAATCTCAGCGGCAGCCGGCTTACCGTTTTCTTCAGCGCCGCCGAGAGGGTCGATTTCCGCGAGCTGGTCCGGGAGCTGGCCAATCATTTCAAGGTGCGGGTGGAGTTAAGGCAGGTAGGGCCCAGGGACGGGGCCAAGCTGGTCGGCGGCTTCGGTCGCTGTGGCCGCCCGTTGTGCTGCGTCAGCTTTTTAAACGAGTTCGACCCGGTCTCCATTAAGATGGCCAAGGAGCAGGACTTACCCCTTAACCCCATGAAGATATCGGGCGTCTGCGGGCGTCTCATGTGCTGTCTGGGCTACGAGTCCGAGGTCTATCGGGCAATACGCAACAAATTGCCCAGGAAGGGCCAGCAGGTGTCTACCTCCAAGGGACTGGCCTCGGTGGTGGCCGTTAATCCCCTCAAGGAAACGGTAACCGTGGAGCTGGAGAACGGGGCGACCCTAGAATTACCCCTCAGCGAGATAGCCGTCGAAGCCAGCCAGTCCCGCCGCCAGCGTAAGAAGGGTTGAGTCCGCTACCCCTTTACTGGGGAAGGTATTTCCGCCACCCGGCCTGGTTTTTGAGCTGGTGGGGTATGTAGAAGGGCAGCTTATCGCGCGGGGGTGAGGGGGGGCGAGTCAGCTTCATCCCGGCCTGCTCCGGCGTCCTGCCCGCCTTGTGGCGGTTACAGGGGATACAGGCGCTGACCACGTTCCCCCAGGTATGCTCGCCGCCCCGGTAGCGGGGGATAATATGGTCCAGGGTGAGCTGCTTACCTTCCCGGCCGCAGTACTGGCAGGTATAATGGTCGCGGCTGAAGACCTCAAGGCGAGTAAGTCTCCTCTTTGGCCGGGGACGCTTTATCATGTAGGCCAGGCGGATTACCGAGGGCACGTCGAAGGTCTGCACGGCCGAGTGTATCAACCCGGTGCCGTTCTCAAGCATCTCCGCCTTTCCCTGATACACCAGGACGACCGCCCGCCGGGCGCGACATATATTGAGCGGCTCGTAGTTCTGGTTTAATACCAGGACGGGCAGGTTTACCACGATTAAGGTCTCCTCCCGGGGTTATGCCGACGCGCCCCGCGTCTCCTTGAGCCAGGTACGCCTCATTTTACTTAAAAACCGCTCTCTTTACAAGACTGGGGCCGGCGGCCTAGTCCCAGCGGCCTCTCTTAGCGCCGCGGGGTGCCTTCTTACGGCTGGAGCGCAGGTCGCTGCGGTAGTCGGGCACGATTATGTTAAACGGGGTGCTGATTTTGTGGTCGACCAGCCGGGAGCCGATGGGGCTGTCAATCTCATCCAGCGAGCAGCGGGTGGTAACTATGGTGGGCAGCTTGGCGTTATAGCGGTAGTTCATGACCTGATAGAGCTTTTCC
>CAZXVG010000153.1:0-3361 GCA_964644205.1 uncultured Dehalococcoidales bacterium
ATATGGAAAGGGGCTTCATACGGGCGGAGGTTATCGGCTATGACGACCTGGCCAAGTGTGGCGGCCTGGCCGAGGCTCGTAAGAAGGGGCTTCTACGCCTGGAGGGTAAGAACTACCCGGTACAGGACGGTGATGTGATAACCTTTCTTTTTAATGTCTAGCCCCCACGGAGACCGCTAGGGAGCCAGACTGTATCCGGCGCTTAGCCCTCCCCTGGATTTCAGGCAGCGATAATTTTGAAAGTGGACTCTATTTCTGGTATAGTGATAATGGTTATTATTACTATAAAAAGAATCATTTTGGCGTATCGGGGTGTTACTTGAGTAAATTGACAATCTTAGGTGGGAATGCTAAACTTTTACGAATTGGCTCGCAAGCTGTTAGTTGGGAAGAGACACCCCTGACTTCAGTAACCAGCTAAATATGGCCTGTTTCTTGTGCCCGAGAGGGAATCCCATAGAGGGCGGACTCAGTTTGCTGGTGGTATCGGCTTAAGGGCGCAGGGCTGTCGGGTATCGAGACTGCCGACGCAGGCCTTCTGATAAGCTGTTATCGACTATTATTAAGAGGGGGGTTAGCATGGCGAAACCAAAGGTCGCTTTCTACTGGTGTGCTTCGTGTGGTGGCTGTGAGGAGACCGTAGTTGATCTCAACGAGGACTTGCTCAAGGTAGCCGACGCCGTGGACATCGTCCTGTGGCCTGTGGCCCTGGACTTCAAGCGCAAGGATATTGAGGCGCTCAAGGACGGCGAGATAGCGGTCAGCTTCATTAACGGCTCCGTAAGGCTGGAAGAGCAGGAGGAGATGGTGAAGCTCCTGCGCCGGAAATCGGGGCTGGTGGTCGCCTTCGGTGCCTGTGCCCACCTGGGGGGTATCCCGGGGCTGGGCAACTTCTGCAGCCGGGAGACGATTTTCCAGTGGGCCTACCACGACTCTCCGAGCGTTGACAATCCCCAGGGAACTATTCCCCAGGAAAAGACGAGCCTTGACGGTGATGAGCTTACCCTGCCCGAGTTCTACGATACGGTCATGGCCCTGGATCAGGTCATCCCGGTGGACTATTACCTCCCCGGCTGTCCGCCGCCCCCCGACCTGATAATGAATGCCGTTAACGCCATCCTGACCGGTAAGCTGCCGGAGGTAGGGTCGGTGCTGGCCCCCAACATAGCCCTGTGCGATACCTGCCCCCGCAAGGACTCGAAGCCGGAGAAGCTGTCCATCAAGGAGATAAAAAGGCCGTGGGAGATTAAGATTGACCCGGAGAAGTGCTTCCTGGTACAGGGGCTCTTCTGCTATGGCCCGGCGACGCGTACCGGCTGCGGGGAGACCTGCATCAGGGCCAACATGCCCTGCCGGGGCTGCTTCGGGCCTATGGACGGCATCAGCGACCAGGGGGCCAAGGCCCTGGCCATGTTCGTCTCCATGCTGGGCCTCGAGGACGAAGAGACGATGAGCGACCGGGAGGTCCAGGAGCTAATCAACAGGATACCGGACCCGGCGGGGACATTCTACAGATTCAGCCTGCCTTCCTCGCTTCTCAGAAGGAAGCGGATGGAAGGAGTAGGAGGAAGCAAATGAGAAAGGTAACCATCGACCCGATAACCCGGCTTGAAGGACACGGAAAGATAGAGATATTCCTCGACGATGACGGCAACTGCCAGCGTGCCTGTCTTCAGATTCCCGAGCTTCGGGGCTTCGAGCAGTTCTCGGTGGGCCGGCCGGCTGAGGAGATGCCCCGAATCACCACCATGATATGCGGGGTGTGCCCCACCGCCCACCATATGGCCTCGGCCAAGGCCCTCGATGACCTGTTCAAGGTCGAGCCCCCGCCCGCCGCCAAGAAGATAAGGGAGCTCATGTACAATGCCTTTCAGGCGGAAGACCATATCCTGCACTTCTACTTCCTGGGCGGCCCCGACTTCGTGGTCGGCCCGCAGGCGCCGGCCGGCGAGCGGAACGTCCTGGGGGTTATCGCCAAGGCAGGGCTGGAGACCGGCCAGAAGGTCATCCAGATGCGCAAGGGGATGAGGAACATCATGCGCATCATCGGCGGTAAGCCGGTAATGCCCTCCTGCGCCCTGCCGGGCGGGGTTTCCAAGGGCATTAACGATGAGGAGAGGCAGCGGATTATCGAGGCTGGTGAGTATGCGGTAGAGTTCTGTAAGCTCTCCCTCCAGATATTCGATGACATCGTCCTCAAGAACAAGGACTACGTTGACCTCATCACCGGTGATGTCTACTCCCACCGGACCTACTACATGGGTATGGTTGACGATAATAACCGGGTGAACTTCTACGACGGCAAGATAAGGGTAGTCGGTCCCGACGGCAAGGAGTTTGCCAAGTTCAGGTCTCAGGACTACCTGGACCACATCCGGGAGCACGTCGAGCCCTGGACCTATGTCCGCTTCTCCTTCCTTAAGAAGCTGGGCTGGAAGGGGTTTATTGACGGCGAGGAGAGCGGTGTTTTCCGGGTGGCTCCCCTGGCCCGGCTGAATGCCTCCGAGGGCATGGCCACCCCGCTGGCCCAAGAAGCCTACCAGAGGCTGTTCTCCGTGCTCGGCACTAAACCGGTGCACAGTACCCTGGCCTTCCACTGGGCGCGGCTGGTCGAGGCGCTCTACGCTTCGGAGCGGGTGCTTGAGCTGGCCCGCGACCCGGAGATTACCTCGCCCGACATCGTGAATCTCCCCACCCAAACCCCCCGGGAAGGGGTCGGTATCGTGGAGGCCCCCCGGGGCACCCTCATCCATCACTATCAGACCGACGATAAGGGCATCCTGACTAAGGTCAACCTGATTGTGGCCACCCAGAACAACTCGGCGGCGATTAACATGTCGGTGGAGAAGGCGGCCAAGGCGCTCATTAAGAATGGAGAGGTCCCCGACGGCATTCTCAACATGATTGAGATGGCCTTTCGGGCTTACGACCCCTGCCACGCCTGTGCCACACACTCCCTGCCCGGGGGTATGCCGCTTGAGGTGAAGGTATATGATGCTCAAGGGGGCTTACTGAAGGCGTTGCGCAGAGGCTAGCTGGGACGCACATTTTTAAAAGAAGCAAGCTAGGAGGCTCACATGGCAAAGGATGCGCCACGGGATAAACAGGCTCAGGTTGAGGAGGTAATCGGGGAAGGCGGTAAGGTATACCTCTCCCCCTGCCAGATAAGGTGCCCTCTGGATATTGACATTCAGCGAAATCATACCATGATTGCCCTGCTTCCCTTCGACCCGGAGGAGGCGGCGCGGCGCATGATTGAAATCGGGAACGAGGTCTACGAAAAGAGCCCCCTCTTTCCGCTGCTCTGCGCCTATATCTGCGGGCTCTGTGAGAAGGAGTGTAACTATAAGGACGAGACCGG
>CAZXVG010000154.1:0-3335 GCA_964644205.1 uncultured Dehalococcoidales bacterium
AGGACTGCATAAGCTGCGGCAAGTGCATCGAAATCTGCCCCATGCGCCTCATGCCCACCCTGCTCGCCCGCTATGCCAAGGCGGGCCGCTATGACGATTGCCGGGAGAACTTTATCGACGACTGCTTCGAGTGCGGGGCCTGTACCTACACCTGCCCGGCCGGCATCCCGCTCGTGCAGTACATCAAGATAGCCAAAAAGGAACTAGCCAAAAGGAAAGCGGCCAAGTGACCGAGGAAGCCAGCCAGGAGACACCCCCGGAGACCGGACAGGAAGCGGTTGAAGCCAGACAGTTCCTGATTTCACCGGGTCCCCACCTGTGGAAGGGGCTCTCGGTGAGCCAGATAATGTACCTCGTGGTCTACGCCCTGCTCCTGCCCGCCGGCGCCGGAATCTACTTCTTCGGCCGGTATGCCCTCTCGGTAATAGGGGTGAGCATCGGGGCCGCCATCCTCACCGAGTACGTCTGCAAGCGGCTGAGAGGGCAGCCCTTCGTCATGGACGGGAGCGCCGTAGTTACCGGGCTGCTCCTGGCTCTGGTGCTGCCGCCGACGATACCACTGTGGATGGTGGCTCTCGGCTCGATATTTGCCATTGCCATCGCTAAGGAAGCCTTCGGCGGCCTGGGGCACAACATCTTTAACCCGGCCCTGGCTGCCCGGGCCTTTATGTCGGTGAGCTTCCCCATTGAGATGACCACCTGGGTAAAGCCGATGGGCTTCGGGGCGGACGCGGTGACCTGCGCCACCCCCCTGAGCGGCACCTCCATCTGGCAGCCCTTCGACCCCACGGTATACCGGGCGCTCTTCCTGGGTAACACCGCCGGCTGCATCGGCGAGACCTCGGCCCTTCTGATACTGATCGGCGGCGTCTTCTTGATAGCGCGCGGTATCATAAACTGGCGGATTCCGGCCATCTACATCGGCGTGGTCGCCCTGATAGCCCTCGGATTCGGCGAGGACCCCCTGTTTCAAATCCTGTCCGGGGGACTCATGCTCGGTGCCTTCTTTATGGCCACGGACTACGTCACCTCGCCCCTCACCAACCGCGGCAAGATAATCTTCAGCGTAGCCCTGGGGCTGCTCACCATGATTATAAGACGCTTCGCGGGCATGCCGGAGGGGGTATGCTATTCCATCCTGTTTATGAACGCCATCACCCCTCTTATCGACCGCTACACCAAGCTAAAGCCCTACGGGCTGCAAAAGAAGGTGGCCCATGCCGGCTAAAAGCACCCTGAAGAATGCCTTCCCCGTCATCCTGCTCACCGTAGTGGTGACGGTATGCGTCAGCCTGCTTACCTACGTCGACAGCCTCACCCGGGAGAGGATTAGCGCCCAGGAGGACGAAGCCGTCAAGGCCATGCTCGACGAGATGTTCCCCGATATGAGCCGCTACGATTTTCAGAATGAGACATATATCATCTACTCCGACGGCGACCAAATCGGCTACGCCTTTCTCGCCGTGGGCAAGGGCTACGGCGGCGACATTAACATCCTGGTCGGGCTCAACGATGATACCACCTTAAAGGGGATAACCATCGTCTCCCAGGAGGAGACCCCGGGGCTGGGCACCAGAATCACCGAGCCGTCCTTCACCGACCAGTTCGCCGGCCTGGATGTTAACCAGGTGGCCCTGAGCCGCGACGGCGGCCGGATAGACGCCATAACCGGCTCCACGATAAGCTCCAGCGCCGTGGTCGAGGCGGTGAGAGAAACGGCCCTGGAGAAGATTAAGCAGATTGAGGAGGAAAAGTAGGAGGCTCGAGATGGCTAAGTTCGGCAAGGAGTTTGCCAAGGGGATAATCCTCGCTAATCCGGTCTTCGTCCTGGCCCTGGGCCTGTGCCCCACGCTGGCTATCAGCACCTCGATTGACAACGCCCTGGGCATGACGCTGGGGGTGCTCATCGTCCTCCTCGGCTCGAACATCATCATCGCCCTGATACGGAACTTCGTCCCCAACATCACCAGGATTCCCATCTTCATCGTCATCATCGCCACCCTGGTTACCGTGGTCAACCTGATATTCCACGCTTATCTCCCCGCCACCTACGAAGCGCTGGGCATCTACCTGCCCCTGATTGTGGTCAACTGCATTATCCTCGGCCGGGCTGAGGCCTTTGCCTCCAAGAACCCGGTGGCAAGCTCCATCGCCGACGCCCTGGGCATCACCGTGGGCTTCATGCTGGCTCTGCTCATGATATCCTTCATCAGACAGGTGCTCGGCACCGGCGGCCTCTCGGTGTTCGGCCACGACCTCTTCAGCCTGCCGGGCTTAAAAGACCACCCGATAGCCATCTTCACCCTGCCCTACGGTGCCTTCCTGGTCATCGGGCTGCTCATGGGGCTGTTCCGGCGGACGGGGGTGATGAAGAGTGAGTAATCTGGTCGCCATCTTCCTGGGCATGGTGCTCATCAACAACTTTATCCTGGTGAGATTCCTGGGGCTCTGCCCCTTCTTCGGCGTCTCCAAGCAGCTGGGAAGCGCCATCAGCATGGGGGTCGCGGTCACCTTCGTCATGGCCATTGCCTCGCTGGCCACCTGGCTCATCCGTAACTACATCCTGATTCCCCTCGACATCGAGTATATGAACATCGTCATCTTTATCCTGGTAATCGCCACCCTGGTTCAGATAATCGAGCTCTTCATCAAGAAGACGAACCTGGGGCTCTACTTTTCCTTCGGCATCTACCTGCCCCTGATTACCACCAACTGCGCCGTGCTCGGCATCACCCTGATAAACGCCACCCAGAACTACTCACTGAGCAGCAGCCTGGTGGCCGCCCTCGGCGGCGGTCTGGGCTTCACCCTGGTGCTGGCCATGATGAGCGGCATAAGGGAGAAGCTGGAGCTGGCCAACACCCCCAAGTCGATGAAGGGGCTGCCCATCGCCTTTATCATCGCCGCCCTGCTCGGCCTGGCCTTCGTCGGCTTTAGCGGCATCATATAATAGTGGTATAATATAAAAGGAGAGACAATGCCTATCGGAATACTGGCCGCCATCGGGCTAGCCTGTGGTCTGATAATATACCTGGTCTACATCAAGGTTCCGCAGAAGGTAAAGGGGCTGGAGAAGACCGAGGAGATAACCTCCATCCTGCCCGGTATGAACTGCGGCGCCTGCGGCTACCCCGGCTGCTTCGCCTATGCTCAGGCGTTGTCTCAGGACCCCGAGCTGGTCACCAAGACGCCCTGCTCTCAGGTGCTCCAGGACCCGGACAGCCTGGCCAGGCTGGAAAAGGCCCTCGGCTGCAAGCTGGACGCCGCCGCCATGTGTAAAAAGGCGCTCGTCCACTGCGGCGGTAACTCCGAGGTTATCTGCGACTACTCCGGCG
>CAZXVG010000155.1:0-3288 GCA_964644205.1 uncultured Dehalococcoidales bacterium
AAGGCAGGCGAGGTAGTGCATAGAATCGAGGTCTTCTTAAAAGGCAGGCGAGGTAGTGCATAGAATCGAGGTCTTCTTAAAAGGCAGGCGAGGTAATGCATAGAATCGAAGTCTTCTTAAAAGGCAGGCGAGGTAGCGCATAGAATCGAAGTCTTCTTGAAAGAGCAACTGAAGTAATGCATAGAATCGAAGTCTTCTTAAAAGGCAGGCGAGGTAATGCATAGAATCGAAGTCTTCTTAAAAGAGGAGATGACCGACGCCAGGGGGTTGAGCCTGGCGCGCGACATCCATGACTTGGGCATCGGCTCGGTGTCCGGGGTGCGCGTGGTCGATATCTACTGGCTGGACGCCGGTTTAAGCGCCGACACGCTGGAGCTTATCTGCCGCCGTCTCCTGGCAGACCCGGTAACCCAGGAGTACCGGTATGATGAGCCGGGCCGCTACTGCCGGGACGAAGCCGGTAACGGTCACAGCATCGAGGTAGCCTACAACGCCGGGGTCACCGACCCGGTCGAGGCCACTATTACCAAGGCGCTCGCCGACCTGGGGATAAGCGAGGTCAGAGCGATTAAGACCGCCCGGAGATACCTTATCCAGGGCGAGCTGGACGAGTCGCAGCTAGCCACCATCTGCGATAAGCTGCTGGTAAACCCCATCATCCAGCACGTGGTCACCGAGGAGCCGCTGGGCTTCCCGGAGACCCCCCAGTACCAGTTCAGCCTGAAGGAGGTGGAGATAGGGGAGGCCGGGGAGCAGTTCTCCTTCAGCGAAGACGAGCTCAGGGCGATTAGCGCCTACTTCCGGGGGCTGGGACGCCGCCCCACTGATGTCGAGCTGGAGACGCTGGCCCAGACCTGGTCGGAACACTGCGTCCACAAGACCTTCAAGGCCCGCATCAGTCTGGACGGCGAGGTCACCGACAACCTGATTAAGAATACCATCATGAAGGTAACCGAGGAGCTTAATAAACCGTGGTGCCTCTCGGTCTTCAGCGATAACGCCGGGGCGATTGATTTCGACGGCGAGCAGGCGCTGTGCTTCAAGGTGGAGACCCACAATCACCCCTCGGCCATTGAGCCCTACGGGGGGGCCGCCACCGGCATCGGGGGCGTGGTGCGCGACCCGCTGGGCACCGGACTGGGTGCCAGGCCGATACTGAACACCGATGTCTTCTGCTTTGCCCCCCCCGACCTCCCCCACCAGGAGCTACCCAAGGGGGTGCTGCACCCGCGGCGCATCTTCAAGGGGGTGCGGGCCGGGGTCGCCGACTACGGTAACCGCCTGGGGATACCCACCCTTAACGGCGCCGTCCTCTTCGATGAGCGCTATGTGGCTAATCCCCTCGTCTTCTGCGGCACCCTGGGGGTAATGCCCAAGGAGCTCGCCCCCAGAGGCATGCAGCGCCCCGGTGACCTGGTGGTGCTGGTCGGGGGCAGAACCGGCCGCGACGGGATACACGGCGTAACCTTCGCCTCGGAGCAGCTCACCGAGGAATCAAGCAGCGCCTCTTTCAGTGCGGTTCAGATTGGCAACCCCATCGTGGAGAAGAAGGTTATCGACAGCCTGCTCGAGGCCCGCGACCGCCGTCTCTACTCCCGGGTAACCGACTGCGGGGGCGGGGGGCTCTCCTCGGCGGTGGGCGAGATGGGGGCCGATACCGGGGTCAGGGTCTACCTGGACCGGGTACCCCTGAAGTACGCCGGCCTCTCCTACACCGAGATATGGATATCCGAGTCCCAGGAGCGCATGGTGCTCGCGGTGCCGCCGGAGAAGGCCGGCGAGCTCCTCGCACTCTTCGCCAGTCAGGATGTCGAGGCGGTGGTTATCGGCGAGTTTACCAATGATAAGCGATTGAAGCTCTTCTATCAGGGAAACCAGGTGGGTGACCTCGACATGGATTTTTTACACCACGGCATCCCGCAGGTGAGCCGTCAGGCTTCCTGGACGCCGCCCCGCCACCCCGAGCCCGATTTCGCCTGCCCCGAAGACCTGGGCGAGGCCCTGCTCGGCATCCTCGGCTCGTGGAACGTGTGCTCTAAGGAGTGGGTCATCCGCCAGTACGACCACGAGGTGCAGGGCGCCAGCGTCCTCAAGCCCCTGGTGGGTAGAGACAACGACGGCCCCGGCGACGCCGCCATTATCAGGCCGGTGTTAGGTTCGGAGAGGGGGGCCATCGTGGCCTGCGGCATTAACCCGAGGTACGGGGAGATAGACCCCTACTGGATGGCCGCCTCGGCGATTGACGAAGCCCTGAGGCAGATTATCGCCGTCGGCGGCGACCTGTCACGGGTAGCCCTGCTCGATAACTTCTGCTGGGGCGATGTCCGGGAGCCGGAGATACTGGGCGCCCTGGTGCGGGCCGCCCGGGCCTGCTACGACATGGCGCTTGTCTACGAGACCCCGTTTATCTCCGGTAAGGACAGCCTTTATAACGAGTTTGAATACCAGGGCAGGGTCATCTCCATCCCCCACACCCTGCTTATCTCGGCGCTGGGCGTCATGGAGGACGTGAGCCGGGCGGTATCCATGGACTTTAAGCAGCCCGACGACCTCATCTACATCGTGGGCACAACCCAGGATGAGCTCGGCGGCTCGGAGTATCTCAGGCTTAATGGCTTTACGGGCAATCGAGTGCCCAGGGTGAACCCGCACCAGGCAAAACGAACCATGGAACGGCTGAGCCTGGCTACCAGCTGGGGGCTGGTCAGGGCCTGCCACGACCTGAGCGAGGGCGGGCTGGGCGTCGCCGTAAGCGAGATGGCCTTCGCCGGGGGGCTGGGGGCGCTGGTGCACCTGAAACCGGTGCCGCTGGGTGAGCCGATAAGCCGCGATGACGCCGTCCTCTTCTCGGAGTCGAACAGCCGCTTTCTGGTGGAGGTAGCCCCGGAGAAGGAAACGGATTTCAGAGAGGTAATGAGGGGGGTCAGACTGGCGGCTATCGGCCAGGTCACCGACTCTACAAGGCTGGAAATATACGGCCTGGCTGGCCGGAAGATTCTGGTTGAGTCACTCAAAGAGCTCAAGGAGGCGTGGCAGAAGCCGCTCAGGTGGTAAGTAAGATGGCGAAAGTGCAAACCCTGATACTGCGGGCCCCGGGGACAAACTGCGACCAGGAAACGGCCTACGCCTTCCAGCAGGCGGGCGCCGCCACCTCCCTGGTTCACGTTAACCAGCTCATCCGCCGCGAAGAGCACCTCTCCAGCTACCAGATACTGGTTGTCCCCGGTGGCTTTACCTACGGCGACGACATCAGCGCCGGTAAGGTGCTCGCCAACGAGCTCAGACTGA
>CAZXVG010000156.1:0-3281 GCA_964644205.1 uncultured Dehalococcoidales bacterium
TGATACATTTAGTCCGCTCCCCCTAAGAGTCTGCGTTTCGGCCGAGAGCATAATTGAGAACACGAGGTTAAGTAGAGAATGCTACCCATACCAGGGAGACAATAAATTTAATCACAAAATTGGTGCCGTATTCAAGTCGCAGGTGGTTGCGTAAATGGCGTTAACGTTATAAGATAATAAGCATCGCATGAATAAACTTAATCTTTGAGGTGATGATAATGACCATGGAGCCAGTACACGTCGGGTTTGGCAATATACTAGCCGTCAACCGGGTTATTGCTATAGTCTCGCCGAACTCAGCGCCCACCAAGCGCGCTATCCAGGAAGGGAGAAACAAGGGTCTACTGATTGATATGACTAACGGGAGGCGGACCAAGGCCGTTATCATCACCGATAGTGGACACATCATCCTGGCGGCTCTGGCCCCGGAGACTATCGCCGGCCGGTTGCAGCTAAACCGGGACGGCTCGCCGACAAGGGTACTACAGAGCGATGACAAAATCGAGTCCCCGAGATAGTCTCCGGTTCGACCGGTCGTCGCCTCCCCTACTCATAGTTCTTTCCGGTCCTTCGGGGGCGGGTAAGGATGCTCTCCTCGCCCGGCTCAGGGAGACCGAGTGTCCCCTTGAGTACATTACCACGCTGACTACCCGCGCCCGGCGGGAAAAGGAAAGGGACAACCTGGACTATCACTTCGTCTCCCCCGACAGGTTTCAGGAGATGATTAAGAATAACGAGCTCCTGGAGTGGGCCAACGTCTACGGAAACTGGTACGGTGTCCCCAGGCAGCCGGTCGAGGCGGCTCTGGAGCAGGGACGGGACACCATAGTCAAGGTCGATGCCCAGGGGGCCGCCACCATTAAACGGCTTCTGCCGCAGGCGGTGTTTGTCTTTCTGATGCCGCCGTCGGTGGCCGAGCTCAGCGAGCGCCTCAACCAGCGCCGTACCGAGTCCCCCTTCGACCTGGCGCTGCGCATCAAGACCGCCGAGGGGGAGATAGAAAAGCTGCCTCTCTTCGATTACGTCATCGTAAACCGGCACGGTGAAATTGACCAGGCGGTAGCCAAGATTAAGGCCATTATCGCCGCCGAGAAGTGCCGGGCGGAACCGAGAAGGGTTATCCTTTAGGCTATCCCGGCCGGTCTCTCTAGAAGCGCGACTTTAAGAGCCAGGCAATGAGATAACCTATCCCGCCGCAGACAGGAAAGGTTATTATCCAGGCAATCACGATACGGCGGGCGACCCCCCAGCGTACCGCCGAGAGCCGTCTGGTAGCGCCCACCCCCATGATGGCGGCGCTGGCGCAGTGAGTGGTGCTTACCGGAATGCCGAGCCGGGAGGCCCCCTCGATTACCGCCGCCGCCGAAAACTGGGCGGCAAAGCCTTGAGACGGCTCCAGCGCGGTAACCCTTATGCCCACCGTTCGGATAACCCGCCAGCCGCCGACAGCGGTGCCGATGCTGATAGCCGCGGCTGATATAGCTATTATCCACCAGGTTTCGGGGTTAGCTATGGAGAGGCGCTCCCAGAGGCCGCTCTGCCCGCTGTGAATTACCATGGCCATGGTAATGATACCGATGGGCATCTGGCCGTCGTTGCTGCCGTGGCTGAAGGCCAAGAAGGCGGTGGTCAGCCACTGGAGACGGCTGAAAACGACCCGCATCCTGGCCGGGGCCCGGTGCCTTAAGGCCCACATCAGAATGACCATCAGGGCAAAGCCTCCGGCGAAGCCGAGGGCCGGGGCCGCCGCCACCGAGATTAGAATCCGCCGCATGACCCCCCAGACCACCGCCCCGCTGCCTGCCAGGGCCATCCCGGCCGCCGCCAGCCCGGCCACAAAGCCGTGAGTCAGACTGATGGGTACTCCGTAACGGGTGGCGATACTCCCCCAGATAATAACGGCCCCCAGGCCGGCAATCACCGGCAGGTAACCGAACTCTGAGATGACCTCTGGGACCAGAATCCCCTTACCGATGGTCTGGGCTACCGCCGTGCCGGTGGCCGCGCCGGCAAAGTTGAAACAGGCAGCCAGTATGATGGCATTCCTGGGGGAAATTGCCCGAGAGCCTACTGAAGCCGCCACGGCATTGGCAGCATCGTTGAAACCGTTAACCAGCCCGAAGCCGAGCGCCAGAGCGATAATCAGGACGAGAAAAGGGTCAGGCATGCTTGAGGGCTACCCCTTCAAGGACATTAGCCACATCCTCACATCTATCGGTAGCCGATTCCATATACTCGTATATCTCGCGCCACTTGATAACGCTGGCTATGTCGATACCGTCATCAAAAAGCTCGCCCATCGCGGCGCGAAACACCCGGTCGGCCATATTCTCCAGACGGTTAATCTCAATGCAGCGCGGCAGAATCTGTATCAGCTTGGAGCGTTGCCTCAGCTGGGGCATCACCCTTTCCACCTCAACCGCGGCCTGAACGATGATGTCTGCCAGCTCGATGGCCCTCGGTGTAGTGCAGTCCACCTTATAGATGAACATGGAGTCGGCGGCGGCGTGAATGAAGTCGGTGACATCGTCCAGGCTCTGGGCCAGCCGCGCGATGTCCTCCCTGTCAAACGGGGTAACGAAGGTGCGGTGCAGCTGGGCAATAATCTGATGGGTGATGAGGTCGCCCTGGTGCTCAAGGTCGGTTATCTCAGCCACACTCTGGGGAACGTGACTACAGGTACTAATCATTTCCTGTAGGGCTTGAGCCGCCTTGACCATGTTCTGGGCGCTCTGTTCGAAAAGCCCAAAAAACTTCTGCTCCTGAGGTATGAAAGGAAACCTAGGCACTACCGGCCCTCCTTTGTAGTTGGCAGGCTATTAATCCATGTAATGCAAATCTGAGGAGGAAAATCGGGCAACCGGGTACTCTCCTTCCCGCAGCCTGAGTTTAAATGAGAGTTATCTTTATTGTCAAGCACCCTAGTTGACAGATGGAGATGAGACGAGTAAAATTTCCCAATTGTGACAACAAATAGTTACGCCCGGGCCGGGTGCCGTCGGACTTGACCACCATCCAAAATGGTGTCATTATTATGCTTAAGTTCCGAGGGTATTCGGCTAGCATCGGGCGATAGCCTGGCAAGAGATTTTGTGAGATGAAGAAAAAGGAGAGACTTCAGGAGCTGCCTACACTCCGCCCCGGTGATAGGGTGCTGAGGAGAGGGCGAAGACCTCGTGGTGTATTGCGTGCTGTAGCACAGAATATGCCCAAACTACTTAAGCGCAGAGCCAATAAGCAGCCGGGGAAGTAATTAGATGTATGTCGTCATCGCTGGTGCC
>CAZXVG010000157.1:0-3257 GCA_964644205.1 uncultured Dehalococcoidales bacterium
GCCGGCTGATGGTGGCCAGCCCGCGCCTCAGGTTCTGGAAGGTGCTCTCGTGGATACTCATCTCCCCGAGCAGCTCCTTGGTCTCCTCGGCGTCCTTTATCTCCAGGGTGCGCTCCAGCCAGTTTCTGCCGAAGCGGCGGGCCAGCTGATAGACCGCCTCCACCGCTGCCTCGGTGAGGTTCAGCGTCTGGCGCAAGAGCACCATATCCTCCGCGGTTATCTCGTCGTAGCCGATGCGCACCACGAAATCGGTGCTCACCTTGCGCCGCCTCGAGTTTTCTTCGTCGAGGGTAAATACCGCCACCTTAGCCGGGAAGAGCTGCTTTAGGGCCTTAACCTTGCGCCCCGCCTCGCTGGAGCCCTCCCAGCCGTACTCGCTGTGCATGTCAAAGACCAGGTTTACCGCCCGCCCCTTCTGCAGCATACCGATGAGTAGTAGCCGGGTGAGGAAGGTCTTACCGGTGCCGCTCTTACCGAAGATGCCGTTAGAGCGCTTGACCAGCTCCTCCAGGTTTAAGCAGATTTTGGTCTCCATATCCAGCGGGGTGCCGATATAGAACTTCCTTTCGTCCTCACTGCCGAAGACGAGCTCGACATCGGACTGTGAGGCCAGCTTCACCGGCGAGAAGTGACTGGGCACGGTCTTCACCGGCTGCGCCCCCTCAAGCAGGCTGGCGGCATCGCCGCCGATGGTGAGCATGGGCAGCACGTGCAGCTCGCCGTAGGTGCTGGTACCGGCCAGCACCTCAGCCAGAAACGGGTCGGAGACGTCGGGCGGGGTCAGGGTGAGCTTGGGGTCGATTACCCCCAGGCTGATATCGGTTATCATGCCGAAGAAGCGCTGTTTCTGCCCCTCAACGGTGACATAGCGCCCCACCGCCATATCCTCGACCGAGGCCGAGCTATCCAGCCTGACCTCCACCCCCTTGTTCAGGGAGCCGGAGGTAACGATACCCAACCGTTCCTCTTTCTCAGATGTCATCCCTTAAGCCTCCCCAGAATGGCCTTGAGCTTACCAAAATCGCCGCTTAGCAGCACCGCGAGCTCCTTACCGGCAGTGACCAGAAAGGCGTTGGGGTCCTGGTAGACCCGGCTCATGTGGCGCAGTGTGGCGGCGATAACCTCGTCGCCGGCGATAGGTAAGCGGGTATTAACCAGGATGCTGAGGAAGCCGAGGGAGCTAGCGAACTCCCGTATCTCCTGGGGCGAGCACCGGTAGATAAAGCCGTGAATCCGGGGCGGCTGAGGCGGCAGATAGTGATGCAGCCCGCCGTCCTCCCGGTGCCCCACCACCACGACCCCGAACTCGCTACGGAGCAGCTTCATAAGCTGCGGGTTCGCCCGGTAGAGGGCTTCCTCGCTGGCTTCGTCCTTACCCCGGGCGATGGGGCGCCGTCCCGGCTCGAAGCTGGTGGTGGTCGCCCGAGAGACGACCCCGTATAGCTCCGTCCCCGGCTCCCCGGTCTTCACCAGGCTACCCAGGGGCGGCAGCTCGTAGAGTTCGTAGCACTGGGCGACAAAATCGGTGGTTGAGGCTTCGATAACCTCCCCGACTCTCTCTGCTTCACCCATACGGCTACCTATTTCTTCTCTTTCTTGTCCTTAGCCTGCTTGGGCTTCTTTACGTTCTTTCGGCCCTTAGTGCCCATCATTGCCTCCTAATCGTAATACATCTATATTTCTGCTTCTTGTTTTTCTTATCTTCCCCCTCTCCTTTGAAGGAGAGGGGGACAAAGGGGGTGAGGTCACCATCTATTTTTAAGTAATGATACTTCTCCATCTTATCCCTATTTGCCATCTCAATCAACCCGCCGCCGCCAGACACGCCAGATATATACCAGTATCAGGGGGTAGGTGGCGATGAGCGCCGCCAGGAGCAGGATAGCCATCGTCTGGCTGAAGGGGTGCTCGGCCAGGGGGGAGGGGAGAAAGCGGGCGGTGTGAATGGAAAGGGTAAGCAGCGCCATGGTGGCCACGGCGCTTACCGCAATTCTCGCGGGGCGGGTCTTTAGCTTATCGAAGAGGCCGGGGCTTACCAGGAGGGCGAGAAAGAAGTAGCCGCCGATAACTACGGCGAAAGAAAGCCCCAGAACCACCTTGCTCACCGGGGCGATGGAGAAGGGTATCTGCTGAATCAGGTAGGCCGTGGCTATACCCAGCCCGCCGGCGATACAGATTATGGCCCCGATTCTCATCCCCCGACCCTTAAGCTTCTCGGCCGGGACGGGCCGGGACAGAAAGCGGAGGCAGAAGAAGTAGCCGGTAACGGTGGCGCCGATAGCCACCCACCACAAAACCTCACCTGAGCCGGTTGTGGAGAAAACGATATTCCAGCTGAGACGAAAGGCCGCCGCCCCGAAGATGATGGTCAGGGGCAGGACAGTCCACACCCTCAAGGGCAGATTCCTTAAACCCTGCATACCCGGGGTCTCCCTTCCTGAGTTAGCGGCTGAGCCCCGGCATCCCTAGACCCAGCGCGTCCTCTTGCTCCGGCTCTTGGCCGAGCTCAAGCTGGGCAGGTGCTCGTCTACCAGCGAGGACTCCACCAGCTGCCAGAAGTTCTCTCTATCCGCCGCCGTGACCACCGCCTGCTCGTGGGCCTCGCTCAGGGCCACCGGATAGCCCTGACCCCGCCGGCACTGGTCGAGAACCAGGGCGTGGGTTTGATTGAGCAGCCCCTCATTAGTGGCCACCCAGCGGGGCATCTCCAGGCGGGCGACCTCGTCGTCCAGGCGAAGGTAAAAGAAGAATATCTCGTGCTCGGCGTAGTGGTCGCGGACGAAACGCGACCCGCTGGCAAAAAGCGCCGAACGCTCCCCCGGCTCCAGTATGTTCATGAAGAGCTCCCGGTCGCGAACCCCGGCTACGGCGTCACAGTCCCTGGTCTCGCACTCGGCGCAGCAGTCGGTATCGAGAACCTCGCGGGGGCAGAGGGCCACCTTGAGCGCATTAACCACCTCGGTGCTGCGCGGAAAGCTTATGTAGCTGGCCAGGGACACCGGGCGGCCGGCCTTGTTGAGCGCGGCTACCTCGCTAAGGTAGCTTAAGAAGCCCCGCTCAAGGAGCGCCTCGGTGACGAAGTCGGGGTAGGCTTCCAGCCCCCAGAGGATAAGCGAGCCGTCAACCAGGGCCAGGCTCTGCCTACCTTGGGGCAGCCCCTTAGCCATCTCGGCCAGCCGGTGGCACTCGTCGACGCCGCGCTTTAATCCCAGAAGGCTACCCTCTACCAGCTGCTCACGCCCCCTGGCATCGCCGCC
>CAZXVG010000158.1:0-3237 GCA_964644205.1 uncultured Dehalococcoidales bacterium
TGAAGTTATCATCTCCGACAAGATCCTGCTCTTGGGGGAGGGGGAGATGGTTATCATGCCCGCTAATGAGCCGCACGCCTTACGCGCCAACAAAAGATTCAAGATGCTTCTGACCCTGGTGCGTTCTTGACATAAAGTTTGTGCTGTCTACTGCTTGAGGGCTTGTTTTCTCGCTCTCCGCAGATACCACGCGGTTGCCCCGCACAGTGCCCCGGCCACCCCGGCGATTATCTTTCCCATAAGCAGGGCGGCGTCGAACCAGAAGCCCTCGGGGAAGAGCATGATGAGGTAGTCCTTGGTCGGGTCAAGCAGCCATAGTTCGTTGGTGAAAGCCAGGAAGTGAAACTGGAGGAAGATCTGGTCAAAATCCAGTACCATGGCCCCGATGCCCAGGGCCACTATCATGCCCAGGGTGATAATACTCCCGATAAATGTGCCTCTGGCTAACTCCCGCCGGTATCTTCTTTTTCGCCAGAAGAGGCACATGCCGGCGAAGACCCCGATATAAATCGCCGTCCCCACTAGCAGGCGAAAGTTTAGCTGCACCAGCGCCTTAACATCCTTGAGGTGGGCTATTTCACGCTGGTTAAAGAGCTCGAAGGGCTCCCCGTCCTTTAGCACCGTCAGGCTGATGAACTCTTCGTCTGAGTTAAAGTAGCTAATCAGCCCGGCGGCTGCCTTCTTAAGCTCGGTTTTATCCAGGCCGGTGGTCTGGCTGACGTTATACTTCTCAAAGCCGTCCTGGTAGAGCCAGAGGCCGTTAAACTCAAAGTGAATGGTAGCCGATAGTATCAGCGGCGGCAGACTCAAAATAAAGAGCCACCTGGCTATAGCACCCAGAATTTTCAATGTTACCTCCTCTTCACGGTCATCTAGATTTTACACTGTTATCGCCTAAAAAAGAATACCTCGGGAGCTAACGCTGTGCTATAATATTGGCGAACTTCCAGGGCTAGGGGCTAGCATGTTTACACACCTTCACGTTCATACCGAGTATAGCTTGCTTGACGGCATGTGCCGTATTCATAAGCTGGTTAAGCGGGCTAAAGAGTTGGGTATGGACAGCCTGGCCATAACTGACCACGGGGTTATGTACGGCGCCGTTGAGTTCTATCTTGCTGCCAGAGAGGCGGGGATAAAGCCTGTCATCGGCTGCGAGGTATATGTCGCTCCGGGCAGTCGCTTCGACCGTAATGCCGGAGGTAAGGAGAACTATCACCTGGTTCTGCTGGCTAAAGACCAGACGGGCTACCAGAACCTGATACAGCTCGTCACCAAGGCCCACCTCGAGGGTTTCTACTACCGGCCGCGTATCGATAAGGAGCTGCTCAGCGAGCTTCACCAGGGTCTTATCGGTCTCTCCGCCTGCATCGGGGGCGAGGTGCCCCGCCTTATCCTGGAGGGGCGTCTTGAGGCGGCCAAAGAGGCGGCCCTCTGGTACCGGGAGGTGCTGGGTGATTTCTACCTGGAGATACAGCGCCACCCCATGGCCGAGCTGGAGAGGGTAAACCAGGTACTGATAACCATGAGCCGTGAGCTTGGTATCCCCATGGTGGCCACCAACGATGCCCACTATATAGACCGTGCGGATGCTGAGGCCCACGACCTCCTGCTCTGCATCGGGCGGAATACCTCCATCCACGACGAGAAGCGCTTTAGGATGCCCGGGGACTTCTTCTATCTACGCAGCCCCGAGGAGATGGCCGAGCTCTACCAGGATATCCCGGAGGCGCTCGAGAGCACGGAGCAGATTGCGGCCATGTGTAACCTGGAGCTCGATTTCGAGCGCCTCTACCTCCCCGAGATAGACCTGCCCGCAGGGAAGACCCCCGACCAGTTCCTGGCCGACCTCTGCCGCGAGGGCCTGTCCTGGCGCTACCCCCAGCCGACCCCGGAGATAACCGAGCGCCTCGACTATGAGCTTGAGGTGATAGCGGAGACCCGCTTCGCCAACTACTTCCTGGTTGTCTGGGACATCGTCTCGTTCACCAAAAAGCGGGATATCCTGTTCGGGGTCAGGGGCAGCGCCGCCGCCAGCATCGTCCTTTACTGTCTCGGGATTACCGGTATCGACCCCATCGAGCATAAGCTGGTCTTCGAGCGCTTTCTTAACGTGGAGCGTAAGGAGATGCCCGATATTGACCTGGACTTCGAGGACGAGCGCCGCGACGAGGTCATCGGCTACGTGGCGCAGAAGTACGGGTCGGACCACGTGGCCCAGATTATCACCTTCGGCACCCTAGGGGCGAGGGCGGCTATCAGGGATGTGGGGCGGGCGCTGGGGCTCAGCTACAGCGACGTTGACCGGGTTGCCCGACTGGTGCCGGTTGCCCCCGGCATGACACTCTCCCGCGCCCTTGAGGAGAATGTCGAGCTGAGCAGCATCTACCGCGATGACGCTATAATCCGCAATCTGGTTGACTCGGCGCGCAAGGTGGAGGGGATTGCCCGTCATGCCAGCACTCACGCCGCCGGAGTGGTCATATCCGGGGAGCCCCTTACCCGATACGTCCCGCTGCAGAGGGTAAGCCGGGGTGGTGCTCAGGAGGCGGTCATGACCCAGTTCAGCATGGGTGATATCGCCCGTATCGGGCTTCTGAAGATGGACTTCCTGGGTCTGGCTAACCTCACCATTCTGGGCCGGGCCCGGGAGATTATCTCCCGGCAGCGCGGTATCGATATCGACCCGGCCCGTCTCCCCATGGACGACGCCAAAACCTTCGCCCTGCTGTCTTCGGGGGAGACGGCGGGGGTTTTCCAGCTGGAGGGGAGCGGTATGCGCCGCTATATCAAGGAGCTTAAGCCGACCACCTTCAGCGATATTGCGGCTATGGTCGCCCTGTATCGCCCGGGTCCCATGGAGCATATCCCCACCTTCATCAAGGCGAAACACGGTATCGAGCCCATCCGTTATCCCCACCCCGAGCTGGCCAGCATCCTGGAGGAGACCTACGGGGTGATTGTCTACCAGGACCAGGTGCTCTTCATCGTGCGTGCCTTCGCCGGTTACAGCCTGGGGGAGGCCGACATCTTCCGCAAGGCGATGGGTAAGAAGATTCCCCAGGTCATGAAGAAGGAGAGGCGTAACTTCCTCAGCCGGGCCCGGGAGAACGGCTTCCCGGATGAGATTAGCGAGAAGGTCTTTGACCTTATCGAGCCCTTTGCCGGCTACGCCTTCAACAAGGCTCACAGCGTAAGCTACGCCCTGATTGCCTATCAGACTGCCTACCTCAAGGC
>CAZXVG010000159.1:0-1347 GCA_964644205.1 uncultured Dehalococcoidales bacterium
CCAGGTACCCCACAGCGATGAGGAGACCAGCGAGAAGCCCAGAATCAGGGCCGCGGAGATTACCATGAACCAGAGAAAGAAATCCTTTAAGGAGGTCACGGCGACCTACAGCCCCGACCAAGCCATGAAAGAGGCGGCAAGATGCCTGAGATGCGACCTTGAGGTTGGAGGATAGCTATGAAGGAGATAAGTCTAACCATCAACGACCGGAAGGTTAAAGGGAAGGCCGGCGACACCGTTCTTGAGGTCTGTAAGGCCAACGGCATCGACGTCCCCACGCTGTGCCACCTCGACGGCCTGAGCGATATCGGGGCCTGCCGCCTGTGCGTCGTCGAGATTGACAGGGAGAGACGGCCGGTGCCCGCCTGCACCTACCCGGCCCGGGAGGGGCTGGTAATACGTACCGACAGCGAAAAGCTGGAGAAGTACCGCCGTCAGATACTGGAGCTTATCTTTACGGAACACAATCACTTCTGCATGTTCTGCGAGGCCAGCGGAGACTGCGAGCTGCAGAACCTGGCCTACCGCTATCAGATGGACAACGTGCGCTACCCCTACACCTTCCCCTCCCTGTCCGTGGACGCCGTAAGCGATTACCTGGTAATCGACCATAACCGCTGCATCCTCTGCGGCCGCTGCGTCCGCGCCTGCGGCGAGATATCCGCCAGCCATACCCTGAGCTTCACTCAGCGCGGCTGGAAGACCCTGGTCAGCGCCGACCTGGAACAGCCGCTGGGCGAGTCATCCTGCCGCCTCTGCGGTGCCTGCGTGCAGGCCTGCCCCACCGGGGCCATCTTCAGCAAGCTCAGCCTCTACAAAGGGAGACGGGAAGACTGCCAGGAGGTAAGCACCGTCTGCCCGCTCTGCGGGGTGGGCTGTGAGCTCAACGTCCTGGTGCGGGACAATAATCTGGTGAAAATCGAAGCCCCCGCTCTCGACGGCGCCCGGAGCGTCCTCTGCCGAAGGGGGCGTTTCGGGCTGCTGGAACCGAACCCGGCCCGGATTACCTCCCCCCTCATCCGGGGCAGCCAGGGCGAGCTCAAATCCTGCAGTCTGGCTGAAGCCGCAGAGGCAGTCGCCAAGAGGCTTACCAAGACCAAGGACAGCCCCAGCGGCCTGGTATCCAGCCGTCTCCCCGAGGAGACGCTCCGCCTGTTCCACAGGTTCATGACCGAGGCGCTAGAAAGCAACTCATTCGATACCCTGGACGGAGGGCTCTACCGCACCATCAGCGCCGGCATCAGGGAGTTCTGGGACCAGAAAACCGGCCTGGATATCGAACCCCCCATCGAGGACTTAGAAACGGCGGACTGTATCATGGTGGTGGGCGCCGACCCGCTGGCGACC
>CAZXVG010000159.1:1447-3161 GCA_964644205.1 uncultured Dehalococcoidales bacterium
GGACTTAGAAACGGCGGACTGTATCATGGTGGTGGGCGCCGACCCGCTGGCGACCAACCCGGTGGTGGGCACGCTCATCGACAGGGCGGTGAGCCAGAACCAGGCTAAGCTCCTGGTCATAAACCCGTCCAGGAACGTCTTCCCTCTTCGCTCCGACCTCTGGCTGAAACCGGAGGCCGAAGGCATGGGTGCCCTGCTTGGCGGCCTGGCCAAAATCCTCATCGACAAAGGACTGGCCGCCCCGCAAAGGGCAAGCTCCCGGTTCCGGGAGTCCCTCCAGCAGTACCGGATAGACAAGGTGAGCCAGGAAAGCGGCGTCGAGCGGGAAAGGCTGGAGCTGGCCGCCGGGATATACGGAGGGGCCGAGCGGGCCTTTATTGTCTACGGGGAAGAGCTGCTTTCGACGCAGGATGCCGGCGCGGTGGCCACCATCCTGAACCTGGCGGCTATCACCGGGAACCGCGAGGAAGACCGGCTGCGGGTTATCTCCCTCAAACCGGGCGCTAACAGCCGCGGCGCCTGGCAGATGGGGCTGGCCCGGGGCATCAAGGGGGATAAGCCGAAGGCGCTCTACCTGCTCCTCGGCGACGAGCCGGAGAGCCAGGCGCTCTTGAGCTGGCTGAGAAGCGTTAAGTTCCTGATAGTCCAGGCAAGCTACTACTCGCCGGCGGTATTTATGGCCGACGTGGTCCTCCCCTCGCCGATATGGGCGGAAAGGGAAGGAAAATACCTCGACATGGACGGGCGCCCCCGCGAGCTGAAACGGGTGCTTACCCCCGAAGACGGCCTACCGCAAGACGAAGAGGTACTGAGAGAGATTTCCCAGAAACTGGGATGCCAGTTATCCTGAGTTAGGAGGTTACTAGTGGCAAAGGTAAAGGTGGCTACGGCCTGGCTGGACTGCTGCTCCGGGTGTCACATGTCCTTTCTGGACCTGGACGAAGCGCTCATCGGGCTAGCGGACAAGATAGAGCTCCTGGCCAGCCCGATAACCGATATCAAGACCTTCTCCCCGGTCGATGTGGGCATTATCGAGGGGTCGGTGGGTAACGAACACGACGAAGAGGTGGCCAGGGACCTCCGCGCCAACTGCAAGATACTGATGGTGTGGGGGGACTGCGCCTGCTTCGGGGGGATAAACAGTATGCGGAACCTGTTCCCTATCGAGGACGTCCTAAAACGGTACTACAGCACCGAGAGCACCGCCCCGGACAGTAAGATTCCCGCTTCGGAGGATTTACCACCGCTGATACCAGTCAGGCCGGTAAACCAGGTGGTCAAGGTCGACTGCTACGTGCCCGGCTGCCCACCCAGCCCCAAGGCGATTCACTACGCCCTGGCGGAGCTGCTAGCGGGCCGGATTCCGGTGCTGCCCAGCGAGATAATGAGGTTTGACTAAGGTCTCAGTTGTTGGAGGGGGATATTATGAGTAAAAAGATAGTTATTGAGCCGGTTACCCGAATAGAGGGACACGGCAAGGTAACCATTATCCTTAACGAAAAGGGCAACGTGGATAGGGCCCGGCTTCACGTTACCCAGGTGCGCGGCTTCGAGAAGTTCTGCGAAGGAAGGCTCTTCTGGGAGATGCCGGTTATCACCGCCCGAATCTGCGGCATCTGCCCGGTAAGCCACCACCTGGCTGCCGCCAAGGCCGGAGATGCCATCCTGGGGGTCAGGCTTTCGCCTACCGCCGAGAAGCTGCGCCGGCTGCTGC
>CAZXVG010000160.1:0-3114 GCA_964644205.1 uncultured Dehalococcoidales bacterium
TTAGCTACCGTAATATCCGTGCCCAGATTCAGGTCTCTAACGTGGATAGCCTGGTCTACCTCTTCCAGGGGGCTCAGGTCGACGCTGATTTCGTGTATTAACTTATCCGGCAGGCACTCAATGCTCAGGCTGGAGAGGGGGTGCAGCAGCAGGCGTCCCTTGAGCTTCAGGGCCGGGGCTTCCCCGACCAGCACGATGGGGACATCGGCCTTTATCTTCTCGGTCTTTCTTACCTGGTAAAAATCGACATGGAGCAGCTCTCTGCCGAAGACGTCCTTCTGGATTTCCCGGATGAGCACCTTTCGGGGGCGCTTTTCGCTGTCGACCTCAAGGTTTATCAACGTGGTGGTACCGGCCTGCGCGATAATGGGGTCGAGTTCGGTGGTGGGGCACTGCAGGGTATGGGACTTGATGCCATGCCCGAAGAGGTGCACCGGGGTTATCCCCTGGCGGCGCAGGAATCTGGTCTTCTTTCCCGTTACCTCTCTGGTGGTGGCTTTCAGCGTAGGCTCCTCCATGTGTTACCTCCTTACATCACCTCCTATTTAAGCAGAGATGGGGTGGTAAAATCAAATCGGGTATAAGACGGGCGCTATCTCCGGCTGGCCTGGGAGCGGGTTAGGCGGGCGGCCTGCGCCGTAGCGCCGTCCCCTTCTTGAGCGAGTCCAGGTAGTCCCGCTTCAACTGGGGGTAGAGCACGGCGCCCTTGAAGCTCCGGGGGATTGGGGCCAGCCGCAGGTAGTCGGGACGGCAGCCCTTGGTGACCGTGGCGGCGGCCCTTTCCAGGAACGATTTTTCCAGCTCTGTCCGGGCCGGGCCGGTTTCCTGGCTGAGCTCTATGGTCACCCCGCAGCTATCTTCGTGTTCGCTTTCCACCCTGAGGCCGATTACGGCCAGCTGAAACTGGCCCGGTTCCAGGTGGTAGCCTTCCTCCACGAAGCGGCTAAGCTCGGCGGCCACCTGGGTGTAGGCGTAGTTGGCCCCGCCGCGGATGAGGAGCTCGGAGTCCCGGCTCATCCAGTAGTAGTCCAGCTTGCCGTCGCTCCGGTTGCTTAGGGTGAAGACGATGTCCCTGAGGCCGGTGTACCACCCCTCCCGGAAGACAGCGGCGGTGGCCCCGGGGTCGCCGACGTAGCCGCTCATCAGGTTCGCCCCCTGGGTGATGAGGTAGCCCGGCTCGCCGACGGCGCAGTCCTCCAGGTAGCCGCTGCCCTCGGGGTCGATAGCCTTCACCACCCGGAGCCGGGTGAAGGGGAAGTGCTCCCGGCCGATGTAGTAGCCGGCGGCTTCTTCACCCTGGTAGCGGTGTTGCCAGCCTGCCTCGAAGGCTGCCATCAGCTCGTCGTGGCATAGGGTGGTCGGGGTGGCCATGGTCTCGAGGCAGGTCTCGGTAGCCCCGAAGCGGACGTGCGGCAGTTGTCCGCCGAACCTGAGGATGCTGGCCACCGTTTTCGGGCCCACCGGCGCCGAGCCAATCAGGATGTCGGTTTGACATAATGCATTTTTAATCTTGGCTTCGCTAGTGGGCAGTTTAGATTCATTAGCCAGGGACTTAAGGAAGTCGATGTGGCGGGCGACCAGCGCCGTAACCAGCCGGTGGCGCTTCCGGGTGGCGGCCTCGACCAGTACCTTCCAGTAGGGTGTCGTGTAGCGTTCCAGAAGGTGTATTACCGCCCGCCTCCGCCGTAGCCCCCAGTCGGTGAGCACGGTTGAGTTGACGTGGTGCAGCGGGTTAACTATGACTAAGTCCAGTCCCTCACCCGGGGACATGCCGAAGTAGTCTTCGAAGATGAGCCGGTCGGCCAGGAAGCTACGGTGAGGCAGGATGACCCCGCGCGGCCGGGCGGTGGTTCCCGAGGTGAAGACGATGATGCGCTCGTCGTTCCAGCCGACCTTGGCTGGCGTCCCGGCGCCCGCCAGTTTGGTTCTTTCTATCGCCTCGGCTTCCAGGAACGAGATATTACCCAGGAGGGGCTTTAGCTCGGAGGCCCGCTCGGCTAGATTAGCGCTGTGGATGAGCAGTTTTGAGTCGGTTACGGCTGCTTTGTAAGCGATACGTTCGTTATCGTCAGCCTGCCAGTTGATGGTGACCGGTACGCAGCCCACCAGGACCGCCGCCAGCCGGAAGACCAGGTCGTGGAGGCTGTTAGCGGCGAAGAAGTGGACGACCCGGTTACCCGGCTCTATCCCGGCCCGTTTAAGATGTGCCGCCGCTTCCTGAGCCAGCTCCCAGAACTCGCCCCGACTCAGGCTTCTCTTCGTCGTCTGCCCCTCATTGAAGGTATAGTAGTGCACAAAGGGGTGGTCGCGCTCCTCGAAGGCGGCCTGGTATTCCTCCAGCGGGGAGGCGAAGGGGCTCAGCGAGGTGAGCCCCTTACCCGTGGTCAGGTTGTATAGTTCGCCGGAACGGGTGCTATCTTCGGTCACCGGTCTGGCTCCTTCCCCGGGGATAGGATGGGGCTTGGCCCGCAACTATTGATGATAGGGCTAGCGGGGCTGGCTGTCAATGACGGGGTTTCCGGCGGGGCTATTCCTGGCTACTGAAGGAGTGCATGGCCAGGAGAATCATGAGGGCGCCGAAGGCCGCCAGTATGCCGACGTTATTCCAAAGTGACAGGGGGTGCCCGAACAGGCTGATCTGGAAGACGGCCTCCGGTGTCCCGCGCATGGCTACCTGGCGGATGATGTTGATGCCGTAGGTCGCCGGATTTATCTTGCTTAAGACGCTCATCCACAAGGGGCCTTCGTTTATGGGGTAGAAGACCCCGGACAGGAATATCATGGGGAAGGTGAGCATGGGCATGATTGCCTGAAAGGCCTCCATGGTCTTGATGCGGGTCGCTAGGAGCACCCCGAAGGAGCCCATGGCCAGGGCCAGCAGGAACATGGCCGGCAGCAGCAGGGCTATCATGGTCGGGGAAAGGGAGAAGTTAACCAGGGGGGCGAAGAAGAGGATAATGGCCCCCTGTATCAGGGCGATGGTGGCCGCCCCCAGTGTCTTTCCGGCGGCTACCGAGGCGCGGTTGATGGGGGCTACCAGCACCTCCTTCAGGAAGCCGAACTCCCGGTCCCAGACTACCGATACCCCGGACATAAAGGAGGTCATGAGCACGG
>CAZXVG010000161.1:0-3087 GCA_964644205.1 uncultured Dehalococcoidales bacterium
CCGTAGTAGAGCTCCCCCAGCGCCGCCGCATCGGCATCATTGATGAGGAAGGCCCGTCTCGAGAGCTCCCGCTCGATAATATCGCGTAGAGGGACGTCCTTCCAGCCGGGGAGGTGGGGTGAGGTGAACAGGATGCCGGTCTCCGGATTGGATAGCCCCGGGGCCCCCACGCCCACGGCAGCGAGGTCGGTAGCGGCTACGCGGGCCTGGCTAAGCGCCCGGCGGGCGGACTCCAGAATCGACTTCACCACGGCCTCCGGGCCCTCTCGGGCCGGCGTTATGCTGTGGTCGCGCGACAGCATCTTACCCTGCGCGCCGCTAACCGCCGTCAGTATCTTGGTACCGCCGAGGTCGACACCGAGAATCAAGGTGTCACGCCCTTTACCCACTGCTGTCTCTCCTCCCGGGGAGGCCGGGAAGGCACCCCCACCGGGGCAGCGCCCCCGCTCAAGATTTCTTCCCTATCCGGGGAAGGCGACCCTAACTGATAACTGGTGGAGCTGAGGGGATTCGAACCCCTGACCTCCTCCGTGCAAAGGAGGCGCTCTCCCAGCTGAGCTACAGCCCCACGGCAGTAGTATTATAAACAAAGCCACCCTTATGCGCAATCAGGTAACAATGCTATAATGAAAGACCCCGGCGCAGTTTACCCCGATTACCGGGGCAGCGGGGGCTATATCCTTACGGTTCGGCGCGGGTAGATGACAGTCGCCAATATTGCTATTTTACTGGGAACCGGCCTCGGCGTCGGCTTTGCCGGCGGCCTTCTGGGGGTGGGGGGCAGCTTCATCATGACGCCGGTCCAGTACATGATATTCACCAGCATGGGGCTCTCGGTGGATACCGCCATCAAGCTCTCCTTCGGCACCAGCCTGGCCGTGATTCTGCCCACCGCCGCCAGCGGCACCTGGAGGCACCAGAAAGAGGGGGCGGTATGGTGGCGCGCCGCCCTTATTATCGGTAGCTGCGGTCTGGCTAGCGCCTACGGCGGGGCCACCCTGGCCACCCGCCTCCCAGGGGAGTTATTGAAGATAATCTTCGGGGTGGCTATCCTGGCGGCGGGCGCCAGGATGCTGAGATTTATACCGCCGCCGGTTGATGCCGAGCCCAAGAACGACCCCCGGCTCTGGTCAGCCTGCGGGGTGCTTATCGGGCTGGTGAGCGGTCTCATCGGCATCGGCGGCGGTATGCTGGCGGTACCCCTGATGGTGCTGGTGCTCAAGTTCAAGATGCACGACGCCATAGCCACCTCCCTGGCCGTGGTCATGATTACCAGCATCGGGGGAATGGTGGGCTATATGGTAAACGGCCTCGGAGCCCCGGGGCTGCCGCCCCATTCCCTGGGCTACGTTCAGCTGGAGACGTGGGCGCTTCTGGCGGCTACCAGTATCGGCATGGCCCAGCTCGGGGCGAGAACCGCCCATCGGCTCCCCGCCCGACCGCTGAGATATGCCTTCGTCGGGGTGTTATTCTACATGGGGCTGAGGATGCTCGGCGCCTTCGGCTAGCCTTGAAGGCGGCCCGCCTAGCCGCCGACAACCAGCCGGCCAATCTGATAGATGAGGGTGGCCGCAATCCAGGCGACGCCGGTGGTATAGGCGATGGAGAACCAGGCCCACTTCCAGGAGTTGGTCTCACTCCTGATGGTGCCGATGACGGCGACACAGGGCACGTAGAGCAGGCTGAAGACCATAAAGGCAAAGGCGACCAGGGGTGTCCAGCCCAGTTGAGCGCCCAGGGCACCACCCAGCACCCCCTGCTCAACGCCGAAGATGGCCCCCAGGCTGCCGACCACCGTCTCTTTAGCCAGTAGCCCGAAGACCAGGCTGGCCGCCGCCGGCCACTGGCCGAAACCGCAGGGAGTGAACACGGGGGCCAGCGCCTGGCCCAGATGCCCGAGGGCGCTGGCCTCGCTGGCATAGCCGACCCCCCAGGGAAGGCTGGCCAGCAGCCAGACCACCACCACCACGGCGAAGATAATCGTCCCGGCCCGTCTCAGGAAGAGCCGGCCCCGCTCCCACATGTGCACCGCCACCCCGGTGATGGTGGGCAGCCGGTAGGGGGGCAGCTCCATGACGAAGTGTCCCGAGGGGCCGCGAAACAGGGTCTTGCGGAAGATGAGCGCGGTAGCGACCGCCACCCCGATGCCGATACCATACATGGCAAAGACCACCAGGCCGGCACGCGCCGCAAAGAAGGCGCCCCCCAGCAGGACAAAAATGGGCAGGCGCGCCCCGCAGGCGATGAAGGGGCTCACCAGGATGGTGGTTATCCGGTCCTTGGGGTTCTCTATGGTGCGGCAGGCCATGACCGCGGGGATGGTGCAGCCGAAGCCCAGCATCAGCGGGATGAAGGAGCGGCCGTGCAGCCCTATCCGGTGCATCGCCCGGTCCATGACGAAGGCCGCCCGCGCCAGGTAGCCGCAGTCCTCCAGAACGGAGATGGCGATAAAGAGGAAGAATATGTTGGGTACGAAGCTGAGCACCGAGCCGACGCCGCCGATAATGCCGTCGCCGAGTAGCGAGCCCCACCAGGCCGGGGACACCCCCCCCGCCGCCTCAGCCAGCCGCTCGAAACCGCCCCCTATCAAGTCGCTAAGGGGGGCCGCGGCGTTAAAGACGAACTGGAAGACGCCGTACATTATCCCCAGGAATATGGGGATACCCCAGATACGGTGAACCAGCACCCGGTCAATCTTGTCCGAGATGGTAACCGCTTCCGTCGGCGGCTTTTTCAAGGTGTCCTTGAGCAGGCCGCTGATGAAGCCGTACCTCTCCCCGGCAATTACGGTCTCGCTATCGTCACCGAAAATACTTCTAAGATGAGCCAGGCTCTTATCCCTGGCCTGTATTATCTCTTCTCGACTCAAACCTTAAGGCCTATCTTCTCAAGTACTTCGCTGTCCCCTTCGAGGAGCTTTATAGCCAGCCATCGCGGCGGGAAGCGGCGGGAGAGCTCTTCGTCCCGGGCCACGATAGCCTCCAGCTCCTTGATGTGCTCCTCGAGCTCGCTGCCGTAGTAGAGCCTGACCCCGGCTGGGGCTTCCTTTTGCTCGAAAACGGCGACTATCTCCTGAAGCAGCCTCTG
>CAZXVG010000162.1:0-3077 GCA_964644205.1 uncultured Dehalococcoidales bacterium
TAAAGGCAGCCCCCTGCTTTTCGGCCATCTCCCTGGCCTGCTGCCTGACCAGGGCCACCAGCTTCCCCGAGTTCTCCTGGGCGATACCCAGCCGGGCGTGCACCAGGGGGCCGTATTTCGTCTCGGAGACGAACCAGTGCCCGGAGAGGTTCTCCTTCATGGTTACGGCCTCGGCCGGGCATACCTGGAAGCAGAGGCCGCACCCCTCGCAGGCGGTGGCGTCAACCGTGTAGTCCCCGATGGCATCGAAGCGGCATAGCTCCGGGCACAGACCGCACTCGGTGCATTTGTCCCGGTCGATATGGGCCACCCTGCCGCTCCAGAACTCCGTTTCCTGCTTCCGGGAAGGGCTGAGCAGCAGGTGAAGGTCGGCCGCATCCACGTCGCAGTCGCTGAGCACCTTTCTTTTGACTATGGCCGCCAGCGAGCCGACGATACTGGTCTTGCCGGTGCCTCCCTTACCGCTGAGTACTACCACCTCTTTCATCTACCAGCTCCTTTATCCGGGTAAAAAGCTCGCGAAACCTATCCCGCCACCGGGGCATCCCCGCCGCCAGGGTTGTGCCCCGGGCGTAGAGGCGGGCAATCTCGATGTCCAGGGGGATGGTAAGCAGGATGGGTATCTCTTGCTTACGGCAGTATGCCTCCGTTTGGCTATCGCCGAGGCCGGCCCGGTTGAGGACCACCCCGCAGGGAATCCCCAGCTCCCGCACCGTTTCCACGGCCAGGGCGAGGTCGCTGAGCCCGAAGGGGGTCGGCTCGGTCACTAGGAGGCAAAAGTCGCTCCCCCTGACGGCCTCCACCACCGGGCAGGATGTACCCGGCGGTATGTCCCTGATGACTAGCCTGCTATCTTGACCGTGCTCCTTTACCTTTCTGATAACCGGCGGCGCCATCGCCTCACCGACGTTAAGTATGCCGTGGACGAAGGCGATACCGTCCGCTTCTCCCCACTCGACCACCCCCGTTTCCCTGGGCTCCTCGGAGATGGCCCCCTCCGGGCAGAGGTAGCTGCAGGCGCCGCAGCCGTGGCACAGCTGGGGGAAGGTGAGCACCCTGTCCCCGAGCACGGCAATGGCGTTATAGGCGCAGACCTGGGCACACTTGGCGCAGTAGTTACACCTGTCCTCGGCTATTCTGGGTACCGGGATGGTGACCGCCTCACGTCCGGTAAGGACTGGCTTCAGGAAGAGGTGTCCGTTGGGTTCCTCGACATCACAGTCCAGGTAGGCGACCTTGTGCTCCCCTGAGAGGGAAAGTGCCAGGCTGGTGGCCACCAGGGTCTTCCCGGTGCCGCCCTTGCCGCTGGCAACCGCTATTATCACCTAGCCCCTCACCATCTTGGCGCCGCACTTGGGGCAGCTAATATTGTAGCAGGGTGTGCCTGCCTGGTGCGGGGCGCGCGCCCCACAGCCGGGACAGACGCAGTCCCCACCGGGCCCGGCGCCCGGTTTGGTGCCTCTCATTCTACCGGCACCCTGACCGCCTCTCCCCGAGGCCCGGCCCGTTCCCGGGCCGCCGCCCCAGGGAGGCCCCTTACCGTCTCCTCTGGGCATGGTTTCACCTCCGAATTAGCTCTCTTAGCTTCGTTTCTTCTCCATCTCCTCGATGCGCTGTTTGATAGCGGATAGGTGCTGCTCAAGCGCCTGCGATTCGGACTTGAGCATCTCCAGTTCCTGCTCGGGGCTCTGTGGTGGGGCGGGCATGCCGGCCCCCCGGCCCATGCCTCTACCCATACCTTTACCCATGCCCCGGCCCATACCGCGACCCATACCCCTTCCCATGCCGAAGCCGGCTCCCGTACCCGGGTTGGCACCCATGCCGAAGTGGTCGGGAACGTTGGCGCCTCCGCTCGCCTGGAGCTTACCCGATTGGTAGGCTTCGATAACGTCCTTTACCTTTCCCGATACCCCGGTTATCACCTGGATGCCGGCTGCCGAGAGCACCTGATAGGCGTTGGGGCCGCAGTTACCGGTAAGCACCGCCGCGACACCTTTGGCGGCAATCGCCTGAGCGGCGGAGATGCCGGCGCCGCCCGACGCCAGGGCGCTTGAGTTTTCCACGGCCTCGAACTCCTTCGTTTCCGGGTCGGCGATAATGAAGTACTGGCAGCGCCCGAAGCGCGGGTCTACCTCGGCCTCAAGGGTCGGGCCGGTGGCTGAAATGGCAATTCTCATGCTGCCTCCTTATTCCTTATCCGTTGTTAGCTGCCCTATCCTGGCCTCAAGCTCTTTGAGCTCGTCCCTTAGGTTCTGGGCCTCGGTCTTCAAGAACTCCAGCTCCTGCTCACGGGTCATCTGCGGCGCCTGGGGTACGGGGCCGTATACCCCGTAGTAAGGGTATCCCCGGCCGCGGGGATAGTAGCTTCCGGGGACGGCTCTTATCCCCCAGGGGCTACAGAACCCCCGGCCGCCACCCGTCATGGGGCCCAGCCCCCTGGGGCCGGTACCATCAAATCCTGGCATTGTTTCCTCCTTTAGCGCGCTTTAACGCTGTCCTTAGCCTTAAACCTCCAGGGCGCGCCTCCTGGACTCTATCTCCTCCAGCCGGCTCTTTATGTCTTCCGCCTGGCTCTTGAGATAGCCAAGCTCCGACTCCCCCGCTGCCTGCGGGGTGTGGGGTGCATACCCCGGCGCTCCCGGGTAGAAGGCCGGCGGCTGATATGCCCCGGCACCGGCCCTGAAGAAGTAGCCGCATCGGGGTAGCCCTCCCCGGCCGATGCCCACGTAGGGCCAGGGAGGAGAACTGCCGCGAAAGCCCAAGCCCCGGCCGCCTCCGCCGCCGAAACCCCGGCCGCGTCCCAATCCGTTAGCCATATTTCACCTCCTTTCCCTGTTTCTTTAAGATTGCTTCTTAGACTGTCGGGTTCCTTCCCCGACGCTGGTATCTCTATTCTTGCCTCGGGTTCTCTTGCCGGTTATGCCCTCCCCCGAGGTGCTGGCCTCTACACCCCATGCCCCGGCCCGGCGTCCACGGCCACAGTGCCATGATGCGGGGGGTATGGCAGGTGGGGCAGAGACGGGGCGGCTCCTTGACCATGACCTCGAAGGGCACCTCCCACTCGTGGCCCTGCTCGC